>JASEIM010000001.1:0-234133 GCA_030017655.1 Methanobacterium sp.
AGAGGATACAAAAAAGACCACCCAGAAGCATGGCCAGTTTGTGACGTTGGTTCCAATCTGATCCAGCAATCTGTTGGTGGTGACTTCGTGCTCATTGGTCCTATTGAAAACGCTAAAATGGCGTTCCCTGCATGTGCTATGGCAGATATATTTATGGCTGAAGCAGCCAGAGATATAGGAACAGAACACATCGATGAACACCCAATAGTAAAATTACTCTAAATATAGGCGTTTATTCGCCTAATATTTTTTTTATTTTTTTAATAATTAGTAAAATTTATTTTTGTTTTAAATCCCTTTTTAAAAATAATTTCACAAGATTTATATCACGTTTAAAGAAATTAATTTATAGATTTTTAATTCTGGAGGTTATCAAAATTCAGAATGAATTTTGGGACATTCGTGATCTGTCAAAATCAACGATTTTGACATGCAAAAATGAAATTTTTGCAAGCTTTGCTTCCGATGTCTCTAATGCTTCGCATTTGATAACTCCAAAAACATAGTTTGAGAAAAATACGAAGCATGCAAAAATTTTTCTAATTTTTGCTGCGTCAAAATTTTAATTTTGACAGTATTTTTCTAACTGGAGAAAACAAAGTTTTCTCCGCCACAAAATTGTAAATTTTGTAGGCTCCCAAAAATTCTTTAAGAATTTTTGAGGATTTTGGAGGGAATTCATTGTCATTGTTAGGGAAAATATTGAATAGAGGACCAAAACCCGTCATTGCAAAAAGTAGGTATATTACAATTGAAGATGCAAAAATGTCATCATTTACAAAGAAAACTGCAGGGCAGGGTTACGGTACAAACCTGCGGCCCGATGTTTATTACATTGTTGCTTCAGTTGAACTTGGAAATACAACCACAAAATGTATTTTAACAGCTACAAATTTGAACACCAGCAGAACATATCTTCTGGATAAAACGGTTAAAATGACCAGGGATATCAGACCACCAAAGAAAGGGGAAAAAGTCTTTGGTGAAACTGTATGGGAAGTAGAACTTACAAAAGAATCAGTTTCTGAAATGGTTAGAGACACCATTTTAGAATCAGTAAGACGTTCAAAAATAGATATAGAAAAAGATCTTGATTTTGTTGTGCGTTCTACAGGAGTTACTGCAGGATTTGGATCTCCTGAAGAAGTAGGCCAGCTTATAATAGCTCTTGCTGACGGATGCCTTGATGCAGGGATCCCACCAAGGAAGATGTCACCTGCAATGTCAATGGATAGTTTTCCTAAAAGATTAAGGGATTTCACCCTTATTGATAAGGTTATGTTTGATGGAGCAGTTGTTAGTGTAATTCCCCCAACTGGAAGGGCAGTAGTTGCAAATGAAATGGAAGGGGAACTTGTAACTGCCGGTATAAAAGTAGGTGCCAAATGGACTGATGTTGATTACAGAAATCCATGTGTTTCAATAGACTTCGGTACAACCCTTGCCGGAAGAATTACAAACGGTCAGGAACCCTATGCAAGAACAATAGGGAATTTCTGTGGACTTGCAGGGGGAGTATCAGATGCAATAATACGAGGTACTGAAAAAGTGGATAAACGGGGAGGAGCAGCTTTAGATCTGTATTCCAGGGACATTTTAAAGAAAGCAGACTGGAAGAAAGCGGAAGAATATGCAATGCGTGCCCATGAATATTTAGACATAGGAAAAGTTCCAGAAAACAGAAAAAGATTTGGAACAGTGCCTGTAGACCCCGAAGCTGCATACAGTGCAGGAACAACACTTATTGGATGTGATGTTGGTAAAAATGGAGATAAAATCCCTAAATTAACAGAACTGGGTCATGAAATTTACACTGAAAGCGATATTCACACTTTATTTGCCACACTTGATCATGTAAGTGCAATGATTGTAAAACGACTTCTTGATGAAGCATTTGCTGAAGGAGTTATTGAGGAAGGTTCTGCATTGGGTATAACTGGTAGGGCAGGAATAACTGGAAGAAAACCTGAGCTTATCGTGAAATATTCAAAGGATCGCTTTAAAGACACATTATTTGTATCGGATGCCCTTGCAATGGGCGCGGCTGTAATGGCTCGTTGCATGAATTCTATTGGAACGCCCCATATTCCAATTGGCGGTAGGCAGGGCGGTCCATGTATATTAGGGCAGAGAAGAAGATTGCAGAAACAAAAGGGAATGCTTTAATCTTATTTATTCTTTTTAACTCTATTTTAACTACTTCTATTAATTTATATCTACGTTTTATCTTCGTTGATTAAATTCAATGAAATTAGGGCAAGATTGGTCATTTTAGCTCTTATTATTTCAGGATATATTGGTCGAATTTTTTGAAATTTATAGGTTAAAAGAAAAATTAGAAAGTTCTTAATTCTTCTAATCTTCTAATTCTCTCATCCATTGGGGGGTGTGTTGAAAATAAGTTTAATAATGTTTTTCCTTTTCCACCAAATGGATTTACTATGAACATGTGAGCTGTAGCGGGATTAGCATCCATCGGTCTTGCATTAACACCCATTTGGAGCTTTCTAAGTGCATCTGCAAGTGCCCATGGTTTTCCAGAAATGCTTGCACCGCTTTCATCAGCTTTATACTCTCTTGATCTGCTTATTGCAAGCTGAACCATCATAGCGGCTATTGGTGCAAGTATTGACATTGCAATTAATCCAATTAATCCGCCGTCATCATCTCCACCACCGCCAAATATTGCAAAAAATCTTGCATAATGAGCAATTATAAATATCGCTCCTGCAATGGTGGCAGCTATTGCACTTAACAGGATATCCCTATTTTTAACATGTCCTAGTTCATGAGCTATAACTCCTTCAAGCTCATCTCTATTTAATAAACTGAGTATGCCTGTAGTTACGGCCACTACGGCTTTTTTAGGGCTTCTACCAGTTGCAAAGGCATTTGGAGTTGAGCTTTGAATTATTGCAACTTTGGGTTTATTTATACCTGCATTTTGTGCCAGTTCAGATACAATTGAATGAAGTTCTGGTGCCTCTGCTTCTGAAACTTCTTTTGCTCCATACATTCTAAGCACAATTTTATCAGAATAGAAATATGAACCAAAATTCATAGCAATTGACAGTACAAAACCAATTAATATTCCTCCTAAAAAGCCTATTTTAAAGAAGGATCCTATTAAACCAAATACGCCCATTAATAGGAGTGTTAATATGGTAAATAAGAGTAATGTTTTAAGGTTTTCAAACATTTGGTTATCACCACTGTTTTATATTTGTATTATTTTTCTTTAATTTTTTGCTATAAATTTTATTTTAGCAAAGAATATTAGAGGATCAATATATATAAACTTTGTGCCAATATATTTATCTTTAAATTTAAGGAAGTCTTCAAAATGGTCACAGCTTTGGTAATGGCAGGTGGAAAGGGCAGTAGAATGAATTATAAAGGCGAAAAACCCCTTATAAAAATAAATAACAGACCAATGATTCAGTATGTTATAGAAGCACTTCATAATTCAAAAAAAGTGGATGATATAATCATAGCCACCAGTAAAAACACGCCAAAAACAGACGAATTTCTAAAAAAAAATAATATGAAGACAATATTAACTCAGGGTAAAGATTATGTACATGATCTTGGATTTGTACTATCAAATTTCAAGTTGAATGACATTATACTCACAATTACGGCAGATATGCCTCTTATAACCGGAGATATTATTGATTATGTTATTAATCAGTACGAAAAATCTCCAGAACCAGCAATGAGTGTTTTAATTCCACTGGATTTTTTTAAAAAACATGATCTAAAACCCACTTCAGTATTTAATGATCTTGTGCCTTCGGGATTAAATATATTAAGGGGTACTAACAAGACACAAAATGAGGAAGTTTTAATATTAGAAAAAATAGAACTTGCCGTAAACATTAATACGTGTAAAGATATAAATCTTTTAAAGAAGCTAATGGGTGATGGTGATGACTGAAGAGAGAAAACTTATTAAAGGGGAAGAGAAGGTCTGGAGCGAAATTAAAGGATATCAGGTTGCAACAAACAATGCAAGAATATTAGGAGAGTTAGAAGAACTTATAATAAATGGCAAAACAGGTAAAATCACCGACGTTGTCATTAAAGTTGAAAAAGGTAGAAATATAAACGTTAAAGGCGCAAAGAAAAAAGGAGATCATCTTTTAGTCCCATTTGGAAAAGTTGAAAAAGTCGGTGAATTTATAATAATTTCAGAATCATAAACTGAATACATTATAATTCAAACATTATCTTCTTAGTATCTTATTTTAACTGAATAAATTTTAAGAATTAAGGCCCGTAATAGAACGGATGCTTGAATACGTCTTTTTCACTTATAAATTCATCTATTGAAGGTTCTTTTGTGAATGCTCTTTTTATTGCTAATTTAGTGGCTTCGTAATTATATTTATAAATTTTATCTTTATCTTTAGCATCAGGATGTACAAAAACGCTGCAAATAATGCACAGTTCTTCAACTTTTTCTTCTGGAATGATCTCTCCATAGACAGAGTCGATTACAGCCATTGCTACAGCCTTTTGTGCAGGTCCAAAAATCTTCACAGCATCAACCATTCTGTTTATTGTAACTTTTGGTGCAATAATTGTTATTGGCTTGGCCACAAGATTAAGGGCAATGATTGCATAAAGTGGAGTATGTTTTTCCATTTGAATTGCAATGGCATTTGCAAATGATTGTCCAACAGGGCCTTCTTTATCTCCTATTATTAAATCTATATGTGCAGATTCATCTCCTTCTCCGACACGTGCTTCACTGTTTAAATACATAATAATAATACCTCATTTATTATGTACTTAAAATAGTTAATAGTTTAGGGAGATAATGTATTAACTAAATAACTAATAAATAAAAAAAGAAATAAAAACATTGAATAGGTCCTATCCAATGATTACATGCCTTTTAAACTCATATCAAGCATTCTTTTGGTTTCTTCAGCAAGCTCAGGAGGCAATCCAGT
Organism: Methanobacterium sp.; assembly: GCA_030017655.1. Taxonomy (NCBI): domain Archaea; kingdom Methanobacteriati; phylum Methanobacteriota; class Methanobacteria; order Methanobacteriales; family Methanobacteriaceae; genus Methanobacterium; species Methanobacterium sp. Next base: position 4,959 of record JASEIM010000001.1, read on the forward strand.
AATATCCATGCTCAAGAAACCTCTTACAATCATAGAAGCCGCTTCTTCTTCTGTAAGTCCTCTTGACATCAAATATAAAACTTCTTCTTCAGCTATTTTACCAACAGCGGCCTCGTGAGACATTTCAAGTTCAGTAGCGCTACCTTCAAGCTCCGGAACAGCGTAAATCATTGAATCGTCTGATAAGACCAATCCATGGCATTCTAAATGTCCTTTAACATGTTGTGTCCTGCCTGCGAGGTGTCCACGGGAGTAAATCTGAGATTGATCCTTGGAAACTGCCCTTGAAATCATTTCACTGCTTGATCCTTCTCCTTCTAATAAAACTCTGGATCCCATATCTAAAATGGAGTCTTTTTGACCGCCAAGAATGGATTGGAACAACACTTTCGAGTTTTTACCTGAACAGTATGCTGTAGGATATGATTGAATGCTTCTAACGGGACTTGTAAGTATATAATTGCTGATATAGGTTGATTCGTCCCCTACCATTACACCGGTTCTTGGACGAACATCTACCTGTTCTGCCCAGTTATGAACCATTGTAAATGTAATTTTAGATCCTGGTTTAAGGTAAAATTCAGAAACCCCTACGTGAAGCGCTGAACTTACATCTTCACCAGTCGCACAACCTGTAATAATGTGTAATTCTGAATTTTCTTCTGCAATTATGATATTATGTGCAGTTTGCATTACCTTTTCATCACCTATAAACATACATGCCTGTAAAGGAAATACTTCTTTTGAACCAGGTAAAGATCTAATAAAGTAACCGCTACTACCTTCTTCAGATTCTCTGATTGCAGTTTGTGCAGTATATTTGTCTGTATCTGGCGCTACGGCTTTCCACATATAATCTTTAATCCAGGAATACTTGTCAAGTGCCACGTTCATTCCCATTATCTCAACATCTTTAGAAAAGCTTGTACTTACGACTCCGCTCTGATCTACCTGAATAAATGTACCTGATCTTTCTTTTTCAGTTGGGTCAACCCCTACTTTAAGTAGAGTATCTTGAACTTTTTTAGGAACTTCATGGGCTTTATCTACTCTTTCATGTTCACCAGCTTCTTCTTTAATGAATTTTTCCAGGTCGATGTCTTCCCCATAAATGGCCTTTTTTTCCGCGGCTTTTTTAGCCCTTTCTAATGTACTCTGCAACATTCAACACATCCTTTAAATCCTTCTTTTCGTATATCTTCTAATATTTCTGCGGGACTACCTGAACAGGCTATTTTACCGTCCATGAGTACATTTGCTGTATCTGCACTAACAAAATTTAGAATATAACCTAAATGTGTGATGAGAAGTCCTGATTTTTCTCTCATACCTGGTTTCTTATCTTTATCCAGCAATACATTGATTTCTTCGGCCAGTAACTCCACATTTTCGATATCCACACCAGAATCGGGCTCATCAAACATTATAAAGTCAGGCTTCTGTGCAAGAAGTTGTAAAATTTCCGAACGTTTTACCTCTCCACCTGAGAAACCAAGATTTACATCCCTTTCTAAAAAGCTTTCGTTCATTTTTAATTTTTCAGCCAGTTTCATCAGTTCAGGACTTAATTCTTCATCTTCAGTAACTCCTCCCATGCTTTCCATTTGGAGAATACTCTTTAATTTTACCCCACGAATTGCGGGGGGATTTTGAAAACTAACACCTATACCAGCTTTCACACGTTCTGTAGTGGTATAATCTGTTATATCTTCTCCTTTAAATATAATTTCTCCTCTTGTTACTTTGTACTTAGGAAATCCAAGTATTGCATTAAAAAGAGTGCTTTTACCGGATCCATTTGGCCCTAAAAGGACATGAGTCTCTCCTTTACCTATATATAAATCTATATCGCTTAAAACTTCTCTTCCACTGACTTCAACAGCCAGATCAGTTATTTCAAGTAGCAGTTTTACCACCACCATTTTTAATATTGTGCTCGAAAATTCCCTTAAAGTTCTCAAAAATCCGAGCTTGAAAAAATCAAAGCTAGAGAAAAATGTAGAGCATTTTTCTGTGCATAAAAAATCTACGATTTTTTAAGATTTTTTCGACCCCAAAATTCTACGAATTGTTGAGGGATTTTCGGAAATTATGGATTTTCGGCATGTAAAAAACCTTTGGTTTTTTACGGTTGCAAACGATGTTTGCAAAAATCCCAAACACAAGGGTTTGAGGACTTTAATTTTCTTTTTTTCTTGAAATCATGTTTTTATTTATTATTTTATTTATAATGCTCCCCATATTTAACAATTGTTAAAATGTTGAGATTAAAGATAATTTACACACATTATCTTATTATTTTATTATAAAAAATTAATTTAGTAAATGGAGTTATTTGGAAAATTATAACCATATATAAGTATTATATGCTATTTAAAGTATTTAAAAGTTTTTAATTTAAAATTAAATCATGGAAATCTGGTATTTGAAGTTACAAAAATCGGTTTATTATATATAAACTTTTCGAATTAGATTTATAAATAACCTTTATATTAATCGTCTTTAAACATAGTATGTGTACATAGTACACAATATTGTACATATTAATATGAGTACATAGGAAACATAAGGAGGAAACTCTATGGCTGAGGATGATATTAAAATCGTTATGTTTTGTTGTAACTGGTGTTCCTACGGTGGAGCAGACACAGCAGGTACTGCTAGAATGCAATATCCTCCGAACATACGTGTAATACGAGTAATGTGTTCAGGACGTATAGAACCACAATTTGTTCTAAAAGCATTTAAAGAAGGAGCTGACGGCGTTATTGTAGCCGGATGCCACCACGGGGACTGCCATTACGATGCAGGAAACTACAAATTAGATAGAAGAATGAGACTAATCTACAAACTTGTAGAGGATCTTGGAATAGGAAAAGAAAGAGTATACCACGACTGGATCTCCGCATCAGAAGGAGAAAAATTCGCAGAAACAGTTAAAATGATGGTAGACCGTGTTAAAAATCTTGGACCATCACCACTCAAAGCACAGTTAGCAGAAGTCGAAGAAGCGGAGGCATAAAAATGGCAGAAGAAGGCAAAAAAGCCAAAATATTAACAACATGGCTCTCAGGATGTTCAGGATGTCACCTATCCATTGCAGATATACACGAAGCGATTATCGACGTAATGGAACTTGCAGATTTTGAACACAGCCCTGTTTTAATGGATGTAAAATATGACGAAATTCCAGAAGTAGACGTTGCTATCGTCGAAGGTGGAATCAGAAACGACGAAAACCACGAGATGGCTGAAAAAATCAGAGAAAAAGCTGGTTTAGTCATAGCGTACGGTACATGCGCAGTATACGGCGGTATCCCTGGACTCGGAAACTTATGCACCAACGAAGAACTTTTAAATGAAGCATATATAAACTGCCCAAGTAATGTAAACCCTGAAGGTATAGTTCCATGCGAAGAAGTACCAACTTTTGAAAGTAGGGTAAGACCTCTTGGAGAAGTTATTGATGTAGATTTAAACATACCAGGATGCCCACCAAGATCAGATGTTGTAGCAGAAGCGATTTTAGCTTTACTTACAGGGAAACCAATTGAATTACCAACAACAAACCTTTGTGAAGTTTGTCCAAGAGAAAAGCCACCAGAAGGAATGGCTATGGACGAAATAAAAAGACAATTTGAATTAGGAAAACCAGAAGAAGATATATGTTTAGTAACCCAGGGACTGGTATGTATGGGTCCTGCAACAATTTCACTCTGTGGAGCAGAATGTCCAAGCATAGCTGTACCTTGTAGAGGATGTTACGGACCAACTTCAAAAGTAATGGATCAGGGCGCAAAAATGATAAGTGCAATAGGATCTGACTTTGGAGTTGAACAGGATAAAACTGTTGATCCGGAAACAGTTGCTGAACAACTGGATGATGTAGTCGGTACTTTCTATACATTTACACTCCCGGCTTCATTAGTACCTATGAAATTAAGGACAAAGGAGGGAAAATAAATGGTTAAATTAACACTTGAACCTGTAACAAGAATTGAAGGTCACGCTAAAATTACCGTACAGCTCGATGATGCAGGAAATGTCCAGGAAACCAAGCTCCACGTTATGGAATTCCGTGGGTTTGAAAAATTCTTACAGGGAAGACAGATTGAAGATGTACCGAGAATAGTACCAAGGATCTGTGGTATTTGTGATGTACAGCACCACCTTGCAGCTACAAAAGCTGTTGACGGTGTCTTTGGATTTACTCAAGAAGATGTTCTTCCAGCAGCATATAAAATGAGGGAAATTATGAACTGGGGTTCATATATGCACTCACATGCACTCCACTTCTACTTCCTGGCTGCACCTGATTTTATAGCAGGTAAAGACAGAAAAACAAGAAACGTCTTCCAGATTATTAAAGATGCACCTGAATTAGCATTACAGGCTATAGAACTCAGGAAAAATGCACTTGCTATTGTAACAGCAACTGGTGGAAGGCCAATTCACCCAACATCAAACTTACCTGGTGGAATATCCACAGAACTTGATGACGAAACCCAAAAAGATCTGCTTGCAAAAGCTCAAAGAAACATTGAACTTGCAGATGCCACAATTCAAACTGCAATACCAATCTTTGAAGAAAACTTAGATCTTGTAAAGGAACTTGGTTACGTTAAAACATACCACACTGGTCTTGTTAACGACGGTGTATGGGATGTTTACCACGGTGACGTAAGGATGAAAGACCCTGAAGGTAACCCTTATGTGGAATTTGCACCAGAAAATTACGTTGATTACATTGCAGAAAAAACAAAACCATACTCCTACTTGAAATTCCCATACATAAAGGACATAGGATATCCAGAAGGTGTTTACAGAGTTGCACCTCTCTCAAGGTTAAACGTAGTTGACAAAATGCCAGATGCTGCACCAAAAGCGCAAGATTATCTCAAAGAATTCAGAAACACATTTGGATACGCACAGGAACCACTACTCTTCCACTGGGCAAGACTCATAGAACTTGTAGCATGTGCTGAAATGGCTGCAGATGCTTTAGAACAGGATTTATCTGGTCAGAAATGGCAAGATTCTCTTGAAAAAGTAGCTGGTGAAGGTGTAGGAATTGTTGAAGCACCGAGAGGAACATTAACCCACCATTATGCTACAGATGAGAACGGACTTGTCACTAAAGCGAACATAGTTGTTGCAACAATCCAGAACAACCCATCCATGGAAATGGGTATTCAAAAAGTTGCTAAAGACTACATAAAACCTGGTGTAGAAGTAGACGACAGTATTTTCAACCTAATGGAGATGGTAATAAGAGCATACGATCCATGCTTATCATGTGCAACCCATACCATTGACAGTCAAATGAAACTTGCAACTCTCGAGGTATACGATAGCCAAGGAAATCTAATAAACAAAGTTTAAATGTGGAAAAGATAATAGTACTTAACAAAGACATTCAGTAATTTAACAAAGACATTAAGGTGAAGAAAAAATGATAGTAGTTAATAAAGAAGGCTGCATTAGATGCGGAGCTTGCGAAGGCACATGTCCGACAGCAGCAATTGCAGTATCACCTGAAGATGTTATTTACTGTGATTTATGTGCTGGTGAACCAAAATGTGTGACAACTTGTCCAACTGGTGCATTAAAAGCAGAAGAAATGACATTGGACGAATCAGGTACTACACAAACTCGCATAGTATTCAATCCTTCATTATGTGATGAGTGTGGTGAATGTGTTGAAGTTTGTCCTCCAAACGTCTTAAAACTGGAAGAAGGAAAAGTTCAAGCAATGCCACTACAAGGATTTTGTGTAATGTGCCAGAAATGTGTAGATGTATGTCCAGTAGACGTTATAGGTGTAGAGGGTGTTAAGGAGCCTAAAACTATTGAAAAGGACATTACAGGCCCTATAGCCATTATAGACTGTGTTGGTTGTGGAATGTGTGTAGAAGAATGTCCGGTAGATGCTATTACACTTTCTGAAATAGGTGAACCAATAGAAATCGATGAAGAAGCATGTATAAAGTGCGGAGTATGTTCACAAACATGCCCATGGAACGCAGTATACATATCTGGTAAAGAACCAGTTAAAAGAGCAAAAGACATCATTGCATTCGATCTGGATGAAGATGCATGTATTGGATGTAATGTTTGTGTCGAAGCATGTCCTGGAGACTTTATTAAGTCCAAGGCAGCAGATCTTTCAGTGGAACTTCCAGATGTCTGTACAGCATGCGGACTTTGTGCAAAAATGTGTCCTGTTGAGGCCATAAACCTTGAAGTCGAACTTGGACCTGCAACACCAGCAGCTGAAGTTGGACTTGTCAGGAATGAAGAAGTCTGTGTACTGGATGGGGGATGTGCAGAAGTATGTCCTACTGAAGCTATAAAAGTTGTACCTGGTGAATCCTACGCTATGTGTACAAGATGCGGAGCATGTGCTTCAATCTGTCCTACAGGCGCACTAAAAGTAACAGAGATCGACAAAGAAATCAACGGCGAAATCGTAAAAAGAGACAGAATAGAATTCAGCCCAGCACTATGTGATGAATGTGGAGACTGTATTGAAGTATGTCCATATGATATGCTGACACTTGAAGAAGGTGCAAAAGTACCAATCAAAGGATACTGTGTACTCTGCGACAAGTGTATTGAGTTCTGTCCAAACGATGCATTATCTCTAAAATAAATTAATTTTTAATTTTTAAGGTGGATTTTCCACCAAACGCTCGAAAATTCCCTCAGAATTTTCGGCGCCCCAAACACAGTAAACTGTGTTTGAGGGTATTTATTTTTAAATTTAAACATTTTAAACTAATTAATAATCTATTTCCTAAAATAATTTAATATCTGAATTTTCATATCTAAAATAAGGCTTTTAACACTTTAATATTGTAATAATGGTTGATATTGGTCTTTTTTAGTAGGTGATTTTAATTAAAGAAATACACTTGAAATATAGGTCTAAATAATACTGTTCTTTATTTTTCAGATATTAAATTCAATTTATTTGTGAAAAATTTATATTACAAATATTAAATAAGTATTAAAAATGTGATTTTGCCCACATATCTATTCTAAATTAAAAAATTAACCAGATTTATATCTAAAATTAGATTTTACTGGTTTTTTTAATATAAATCCCATGTTTATCCAGGTCAATTTCAACTACCCTACCTTTCAGCTCTTTTTTAGAACCCAGTATGTCTATGAGCTCTATATTTTCACCATCAATCTTAATGGATAAAACATCTTCCATAATCATGTCACCATCTGTTGAGTAAACTGTTGATTCACACATTTTATCACCTCTACTTTTAATAATATTCAGGTTTCTCCATAAACAAATTTACCTTTATTTTCAAATACTTCTCCATCTTTCATAACAATATTTCCCCTTACAATCGTCATAACTGGCATTCCCTTAACATTAAAACCTTCAAATGGAGAATATTTGGCCTTAGTCTTAAAATCATTGGGATTAATTATATATTCCTTTTTCATATCTACGACCACAAAATCTGCATCCATTCCCTCAGCAATTTTTCCCTTGTTTTCAAGATTAAATATTTTGGCAGGATTTTCACATAAAAGTCGTTTTATGTCTTTAAAACCTATTTTATTTTCATTTACTTTGGTTAAAAGCAAGGGGAGAGTTGTTTCAAGATTGGGAATTCCTGGAGGGGCTTCCCAAACATTTTTTTCCTTTTCCTTTACTGTGTGGGGTGCGTGGTCAGTTCCAATAATATCAATATTTTTAAGGTAGGAAATATCTAATTTATTATCAATATCCCTGAGAGGGGGGTTAGTTTTTACAATATTGGCATACTTATCAAAGTAAGAGTCATCTAGAAGCAAATGGTGTGGTGTTATCTCTGATGTGACTTTATTTCCATCATTTTTAGCCATATTCAATATTTCAAGGGATTTTTTTGTACTTACATGACATATATGGATTTTCTGGCCATAAAATCTGGAAAATGCAATGGCCGTAGACACTGCAACAATCTCTGAAACTGGGGGACGCGCCTTAGCGTATATCTTAGGATTTTCATACATTCCATTTTTTTCCATTTCAGTACAGTAATTAGTGAGATTTTCATCCTCAGCATGGATGGAAATGACATTCTTTTGGGGTAATTTTGAAATTTCCTCAAAAACTTCCATTAAAAAGCTGTTATCAACCAGATCCATGAAAATCTTAAAAGATGCAGGCTTAAGTTCAGCAATTTTTTTTATCTCTTCTAAATTACCAACCCCTGCATGCAAGCCAAAATCAACAATACTCTTTTTTCTGGCTATATCCAGTTTCTCAAGAAAAGCTTTACTGGTATTTGTTGGAGGTTTTGTGTTAGGCATATCCATTACTGTAGTGAAGCCTCCTGCCGCGGCCGCTTCGCTACCGCTTCTAAAATCCTCTTTATGTATAAGTCCCGGATCCCTGAAGTGCACATGAGAGTCAATCAAACCGGGTAAGACAGGCTTTCCTTTAATGTCAATTACTTTTTCACTTTCTGGGGGAATTTTAGTTATAGAGACTATTTTACCCTCTTTAATTCCTATTGAACACTCCTTATTTTCAGGGACGAGTTTACAGTTAGTTAAACATAAATCAATCAATATAACACCTTTTAAGAATAAGATAGAATTATTTATTTAATATTTTATTTAATGTCTATTAGATTTTTTGATCTGAACTAGGATCAATCTATAAGTTTTATAGATTAAATCTTCCTTTTATCCTTCGATACCTCTCTACTAAATCTTTAATTTGTTCTTTTGCATTTCTTTCCGGACTGTAAGGCAATATACCTCCATAAAGGGCAATTTCCTCCTTTTCTAATTTCCTGATATTCTCATAGGCAACATCTTTCCATAGATCTAACCAGCCGTCTTCAGGCCGTGAATAACCTGTTAGATCCATCCCAAGATGCTCACCCCAGATCACTTCTTTGAACCTTTCCAAAGTCCCTCTCCCTGGCTGGTCAAAATCAGAAAACACGGCATTCATTTCCATATTGCGGTAATTTTTAGAGCTGTCAGGAGTTCCAAACTCCTCTGCAGCACTTAAAGATGATCCATCCAGATTAGAAGTGCCTAATGTTGTCCAAACATCATCAACAATGGCAAGCTTGCTGTGAATATAGCAGTGCCTTAATTTATTTTTCCCATTTTTAAAATAGCCGGACCATTTGGCAAAAACTCCAATTTGCGGGTGTTCAATTAAGAGTTTTTCAAGGTCTAATCCAATTAATCGAAAACCATAGTGCTGCCAGCTCCTGTAGGTTGGAACATCAGGAATCTCATTGATAAGCATTATCAACTGTAAATCAGGATTTGATTCAAGCGCCTGTTTTAAAGCATTAATAATATATTTATTGGTGAAATACTGATTTTCAAGATAAATAAAATCCTGAGCATTGGTTATAGCACGTCTGTAAGCTTCAAGAACACCCATTTCTCCTTCTTTACTAACCGTATTTGGAGTAATTGACCTCACGATTTGTATGGGTTCATTATATGATTTTAATGGATTTAATTCAGTTGAAACCTGTTCTACGATATTTAAAGAATAATTATCTGCATCTGGAGTGGTTTCTTTTATAATTTTGCCATTTCCATTAAAATTCTGGTCTGAAAGATAGTTCCAGAGCTCAACGAAAAATTCTTCCAGATGTTCAATAACATTGCCCTTTAGATATATTGAAAGATCGTGGACAGGGCCTTCATTTTTATTTAAACGGCGCTTTTCTTCAATTAAATGCTTTTTAGTATCCCAGTAAGCTTGATTAAATGGTGATCCAATAATAAATCCTTCTTTACCATCAACAACCATGACTTTAGCATGCATGGCATAGGGTCCCTTTGCCCAGAATCTTCTAACCTCGACATCCGTATCTCTAAAATAGGTATTAATCTCATCAAAACTATCAGGAACAATAGTATTTTCATTAATTATGATTTTAACGTCTGCCCCTCTATTTTGAGCTTCTAACAACTTGGATACAAGAACATCATCAGATTTATATTCATCTGCCCCTCTCTCTGAGGAGAAAAACCTTGGAACAAAATCAGGGTAAAATTCATACTGGGTCAGATAAACATAAGATTCAGCATTCTCTAAAACTTCAACAATCCTTTCCATCACATCTTCATTATCTATAAGTATTTCATAACTGTTATTATATGAAATTCGAGAGGGATAATTATTTTTTAATGTGACAAACCATCCATCTATCCAGGCACGGTTAATGACAATTTCATCTATTGATTTTATTGTGTCGCTCACATCTTCATAAACCGAGGTTTCTTTAATATCAAACACTCCAAGTTTATCCTGAACAACAACCTTAATATCAGGGTCTTTATCTATAATTTCTCTATATCTACTGGGAGGATAAATAATGCGGTAATATCCATTTTCATCTGTGGTTGTACTTCCCAGTAAATCATCATGTAGTGAAAATAAGGCTCCAGACAAATTTTTCATATGTTTAATTGGACCATTTAAACGTGAATCTTTTTCTATAAATGATTTCACTGATTTAAGCTTAGATTCGAGAAGATCCAGTGCATTTAACTTAATTTTCCCAAAATCAATATCTTCAGCCATAACGGTTATTCCTTCTACCGGATTTCCCTTTTCATCAATGACTCTACCTTCAATACCGATATTTCCTTTATTTAGCTCTATATCTCCAAAATCAAATGTATTTTCAACATTTTCTTTTGATAAGGACATTATTGCTTCATCTTCCACTAAAATATCAAGTTTAACACTGATTTTATCTTCATCAGACCGGGCTTTGGTAGGGTAATCAATCTCAAATTTACCATCTTCATTGGTTTCTGTCTGTCCTAATTTTTGATTATCTGAAAAAAATCCAGTATTTATATTAAAGACATTAACATTAAGATTAGAAAGGGGTTTTTTGTTATTATCTACCAAACGTCCGGATAATCTGTATTCCATGAATTTTACCACCAAAACATCTGATCAGCCAAATTAATTAAATCATGAATTATAAAGCTTTATTTTAGTTCTAAACTATTAATTATCATGTTAAAATCTGTTTGAGCGCTATTGAATTCATCTGGAGGTGCATGACAATAAATTTTATATAATTTTCCATTTTTATCAACACTTATTTCTATTCTTGATGGTTCTGAGTCTCCTTTTGATTTATAAACAATTTTTTGAGCATTCATTCCGTCCACGTTAATTGTTTCATTGGATACAATTTCTACAGGCAATGGAACAGTAGCAGACACCTTCTTTGTGGAAATATTTTCTGATTGATAAGCAGCTGTTAATCCTGGTTTCTCAATGGTAACCTGTTTTTTACCATTAAATAATGAAACACTGTATTTTCCAGCGGATAGATTCCATGTATCTGGATAATCGAAGGAAATCTCATTATCATCATAATGCTTAGTGCTGGAGTCTTTATCAGTTATAGAATATGTTGTATTTCCTTGAGTTTGATTATTATCTTCTATATCTATACATCCGGATGCTGAGACAATAAAAGTTAAAAATAGAATTATAATAATGTACTTTTTCAAAAATATACCCCTCCTTTATATTATATTGAACATACTTATTTAAATTAATTCCATATTTTGATTGATAATCATTCTTTAAAATTAAATATTCAGAATCTCCGAAAAGGATTTATTTTAAGGCATAGATAAAAATTTTCATGCCTTCAAAAGAAAAATTTGTGAAAAGTCTCATTTCAAAGGATAGAAAACTTCTAATTGAAGATGCGGACAAAGATCCTGTTTACGGAGAAAGCGAAGGTAAAATAGAAATAATTGCAGATTTCACAGAATATTCTCCATTACACATTGGCCACAGGCACTGTTTGAGGGTAGCAAAGGAAAAAATTCCTGAAGGAATCTTTGTTGCAGTAGTTCCCGGACTTTTTGAACGCAGTGGAAGGGGACTCCCCTATATCATGACCCGCAATGCAAGGGCTCATGCTGCAGTGGCTGTTGGAGCAGATATAGTTATAGAAGGGCCTCCGATGGGTATAATGGGTTCTGGACAGTATTCTTTATGTCTTGCAAAGATTTTTAAAGCATTGGATGCAGACTATATTCCTAGGGGTTATAAACCACTGGAAGGTTTTAATGAAATACTCCAGAGAATATCGGATGGGAGAGGAGTAGCTCCAAAACCCTATAAAATCATTGATATGGATACAAAAGAAGTTTTGATGGAAGGAAAACTTCATGAAGATAACTATGTTATTGTATCACTTTCCAGATCCCTGACAAAGGTCAATTTTGATTTCAAGGATAAATTCATCTTCGTAAAACGCATTGAAGGCGTAAGCGGCACTATAATTAGAGAAGCTGTTTTGAATCAGGATTTAAAGTCTGCAGAAAAAATGCTGCCCTCACAAACCATCGAGGTTTTAAAGAGGGAAATAGATATTAATAAAGCCCCTCTTCATAATATACGGGATGAAAAAGGTATAATTGACCTTGTAAACCAGTCATCGGAAAGTTATTTAAAATCACTTGCACTTTTAGACGATAAAACAGTTTTAAACCTCATAAATGGCCGGCCATTTGAAAATATTCATGATATTGGGGAATGTATTTCGCGCGGTTTCAGCAGGCATTACAAAACAAGGGTTTTATCATCTCTTGAAGCAAGAATAGATAAAAAAACAGTCTCTAAATATATAGAGAAATACCCATCCGTTATTCGTGTGTTGAACTATAAAGATAAAGATACACTTAAAAATTTTAAAAATAATATACCCCACAGGAGGATAGAAATATGGCAATAAAAGAAGGAGATTTTATAAGACTCGATTATACCGGGAAAGTAAAGGAAACCGGTGATATATTTGACACCACCAGCGAAGAAGTAGCAGAAGAAGCTGGTCTTAAAACCGAAAATAAAACTTACGGCCCAATTCCAATTGCAGTAGGTGTAGGGCATGTTCTTAAAGGGCTTGACAGTGGATTAACAGGAATGGAAGCAGGTGAAAAGAAGACAATTGAAGTAAAACCTGAAGATGCATTTGGAGCAAGAGATCCAAAAGCGATACAACTCATACCAATGAGTGAATTCAAAAGACAAAATGTCAGGCCACAGGTAGGCATGAACATCACATTAGAAGGGCATAACGGTAAAATAAGAAGTATAAGTGGCGGTAGAGTAACAGTTGACTTTAACCATGAGCTTGCAGGAAAAACACTTGTATATGACGTGGAAGTTAAGGAAATAATTGAAGATGACCTTGAAAAAGTTTATGGAATTATAGAACTTCAGTACCCTAACCCTAATATCGCCCCAAAAGACCATGAAGTCAAAATAGAAGATGGAAAGGTAATGATATACCTCAATGAAATGGCCAAATTCGATAATCAAATCACATACGCCAAATTCAGAATTGCAAGGGATATATGGGACAATATGGGAATAAATAGAGTCGAATTCGTGGATGTATTCGAGAAAAAAGTGGCTGAAGAAGAAACAGAAGCCGAAGAAGAATAAACATCTTACTTTTTTAATAGGATTAAATAACCTTTAATCCTCTTTATATCTCTTTAAATAAAATTATTTTAATTCTTTGAATAAACTTTAATCAAGCATATTTGCCCGGAATTGACCTTTTTGACAGTTTAACTGGCAATGTAAAGTAAAATATTGAACCTTTTTCTAATTCTGATTCAACCCATATTTGGCCTCCATGACTTTCTATAATTCTTTTTACAATTGCTAATCCTATTCCTGTCCCTTCGTATTCCCCAATAGGATGTAATCGTTTGAATACTTCGAATATTTTATCAGTATATTCAGTTTCCATTCCTATTCCATTATCCTCAACTGAAAAAACATATTCATTATTCTCTCTTCGTGCTGAAATATGGATTCTGGATGGAAAATGGGGTTTTTTAAATTTAATAGCATTACTGATAAGGTTTTGAAACACCCTGACCATTTGATTAGGGTCAGCAATGACATAGGGTAAATCATCATAAGTGACTTCAGCATTAAACTCATTAATAACTAATTTTAAATTGCATAGGGCTCTTTGGAGCATAATTTTTATGAAATAAACATTTATTTGGGGTAATGAAAGAAAAAACTATATAAATTATTTATAAAATTTAATCCACACATTGGGGTAACGTTACCCATTTAAACCAAAAATATTCAAAGGACTTTATTAATCCTACAAATTCATCAAAATTAGCAGGTTTAGTTAGATATGCGCTTGCATAATTGCTATAAGAGTTTTTAATATCATTTTCATCACGGATGTTGTTAGAATGACTACAGGTATTGATTTTAAATTTTCATGCTGCTTAATTTCTTTAAGTATCTCTCTACCGTCCTTTTTAGGCAATTAAATCCAATATTATAATTGGAGGACAATTTCTATCTTTATATTTGCCCTTTTTATTTAAATAATCCATTGCTTCTTCTCCGTCCTTTGCTATAGTTAAATCTTTTTTTATTGTAAATCCATCAAAAACTTCTACTATTAAACGTTCATCAGCAGGATTATCCTCAAACAGTAATATTTCAATGTTACCTGTGTTATTGTCCAATATATTCACATGTAACCATAAGTAAGTAATAATAATATTATTTATTTTATTACTATATATTACTTTTCAAACGCTCTTGCTCAAACCCTATTAAACAATTCAATCATTAGATATACTCAGGTGAAAGCAAATGGACGTGATTGATTCAAGGGTTCGAAAATGTGAGGATGTGTCCACAGTCATCGATAAGAAGATGAGAACAAGGACGATTAAATTTGAAAAGTTCATTGTTCCTTTAACTGATAATAACCCATTCGATGAAGGGGAATTTGTTAAAGTACTCCGAAAATCAGATTTCGAAAAGATCGGAGAGTTGATCAAAATGGTTAAAGGCGAAAGAGAGGAGCTAAGAAAAGAAATTAAAGATCTCAAAATTCTTTTAGAATCGCAGAGGAATTATATATCTTCATTTGAAAATTCGCAGAATGGATTAAAAAATAAAGAAAAGAGAAGCATACTGAAGGATTTGATTAAGCTATGAAACGTTTTTAGGTATAATAAAGATATCCTGAAAATAAGCACACTCATTTTTTATTGTTTAAATATCATTTTTTCCAAATCTGAATTCAATATGAAAATATTTTAAAGTTTGTTGTTTAATTATATAATAATTAAAAGCATATTCACACTAATAGGGCTGAATAAAAATGGAATTAACAGAAGAAGAATTTGATCGATTAATGAAATCTCAAGAATTAAAAGATTGGGATAACGCATTAAATAGACTTATAGATCATATAACGGATTTAATAACCAGACAAGTTCCTGATGAGGAAAAGGAAGCCATTGCAGAAGATATAATAACAGATATGCTAAGATGCAGCATTAACCTTTGTGATGGAATAAAAAAACATGAAAAGGATTGATAATATGGCCAATGAAAATATAAGAAAAGAATTTGAAGCTACAAAGGAATATAAGGAATGGTATAATTCATTTTTAGCTATTGTTGGATATATAACAGATGAAGATGTTAATGATGAAGACTTAGCAAGAGAACTTATGGAGGATCATTTAAATACAAGCCTCAAATTATCCAAAGGGCTGGAAAGGGTTCAGCTTAAACAACTAAATATAGAAGAATAACCCTTCAATTCTTTTAAAAGTTTTATTATGGCCACTGGATTTATATTAATGGAATTAGGTTCCATATCATGACAATAATCATGCATTAATAATAGAAAAAAACATACATATTTTCTATGCAATAAATCCACATCATTAATATTCAGGAGGACATTTTAAAGTCTTATACCTATTTTTTTTTATTTGAAACATTAAATGTACTTTTATTAATTTAGTATCATTATCTTCTATGCTTATTCTGAATTTTTGTAAAAATCTTTTGTATATCTATTAACTTTTATTAAATGTGAATGGAGTCACAAAACGTCAAAATAAGGTGAATACTGTCACAAAACACACAATAAGTATTTATACAACATAGTTACTATATACTAACGGCAGAATCAATTAAAGGTATAAAGAAGATGGATTAATTTAATGGATGAAGAACAAAGGGTTTCAACACCATATAGCTACGCCACCCGTCGTAAATTCCTCCTAAGAGCAAAACGGGACAGTTCAGCGGCAATCTAATGGCATTTAAAATTGTTGCTGAACACACTATTTTTTAGACTTTCTTATAAACTAAACTCAGGAAATAGTCAGGATTTAAGAGCCATTAAAGGTCCAAAAACATTATGATAATATATATCAAAATATAGTCGAAATAATAGGATTGCATAGTCTTAAATTACATATATTTTTAATTGGAAATCACTCATTACCATAATTTTTTATTGTTTGCCTAGAAAAGAATTAACATGAAATTATTTTATTTAATATTTGGAATATTAATACTAATTATACTTTTAGTTCTTGGCATAGCTATATATCAAACAACTCCAGATACTAATACAACACTGGCTAATAACAATGTTTCTACTGTTTTAAATAATTCAAATAATCCTAACAGTTCTTCATCAAGCAATTCGGGTATGGATTATGGCAGAGGTTATGATACAGGATACCAATACGGTGCAGATGATGCATATACTAATGATCAATATAATGATGATCCTTCAAGTACAAATGAGTCTGATAAATGGATAAAAGGATATAAAGATGGTTATAATCAAGGATACAATGATATAAAGAATTTTAAATCTTTGCAAAGGCCAAAGCTTTCAGATAATACATATGAAGACCCTAGAACCGGTATAAAAATCAAATAATCTATATAATTTTACTTGAAAAATAGAAAAAACTGTAAATAAGCTTATAGTCCCTTTTTCAAGTATAATTCAGTTTGACAATAATTCCTAAAGGTATCTGTTTAAAAGATGATTAGCAGCAGATCTGGAAATATTTCTAGTTGTAACAATATCTTCTTGAGTGTTAAATGATTGTGAACCAAAATATGAATTATAGATAATCAATGCAGGAATAGTAAATGAGATTATTATAAACATTATTAGTGCAACAATTATGGCGGTAATAAGGATATATTTACCATTTCTTCGGTCTTTCGGATTTTTTTTACCATATAAAATAATACCAATAATGATTGCAGCGATTGTCCCTATAAAGAATAAGGTATGGCCCAATTACCGCAAGAATATAACCTAATTTTATCAAACCATCATGTGGCTCTGGAATTCCAATATTAAAATCATGGCCACAATTAAGGCAAAAATTAGTATCAACTTTATTTTCTTCCCCACATTTAGGACAGTTATTCATCCAATCCATTGGATCCACTTCATCTACAACATGATTATCCAAATTCTGGACATATTTTAAAGATCCGCCACATTCACATTTACCAGAAAAATTATCCGGATTTTCTCCTTTTTGAAGCTCTTAATATCCTCCACATTTATTGCAAACAAGATAAGACATAAAATCACCGTATATTTGTTATTAATACATTAAAAATGTTTATAAGCTTTATAAACAGATTTGGGGGAAGTAAAAGAAATTAAGGTTAATCTAAATTAACAATAGTGGGAATTCAGGCAAAATAGTTAAAATAATTAATTAAATTTTTTCATGGTTTATTTAGAAAAGAATTAATATGCAAATAACCAATATAATATATGTAACAGTGTCATAATTGCAACAATTTAGGTCCCTATAATATTATAAAACTATTATAGCGGTGTTTAAAATGTGTAATAAATATTTGATACAATCAGGGGAAAATGGGAATATTTATGCATATATAAATGTGGAAAAGAATCAGATAACTTTTTCATTAGAAAATGAAAGCTATCCTGGTGATCCTGATCTTAATACTGGAGTATCTATGGATTTAACCAAATTTAAGGAAGTAGCTCAAAGAATACTGAATTTGGGAAATACTGACAAAAAACATTGAAGAGCCATAATAAATCCAAATTTTAACATTAAATAGAAAAAGAAGATTATTATGTCATAGATATGAGTATTATTAATTATTTTTTCGTTTATTTCTATTCCAATACTTTTAAATTCATCAGGGAATGAAAATTCAATAAAATTAAAAAAAATAAAAAGATTACTTGTATTTATAGTGTAAGCAGAGAGTTTTTATTTTTCAAGTAGTATTGCCATGCAGTAAGTTTGGTTTCTACCTCCCTAGTTTTGTCTGATGTTGGTTTGATTGTTCCACCTTGGTTAACACTAGTCCATGTATGTATTCTGACATAGTATTTATAACCCCATTTCCACCATAAGAATTTCTTGTATTTTTTCACGTTCCACATATCCATGGTTTTGTATTTTGTAGTAAACCATAACCATCCGCCTTTATAGAAGGTATTGGTGGTCTGTTGTCGGGTTTGGAATTCTACTCTTACATAAATATGGCCAGATTTAGGGCGTGTAACTTGCCAGGCAAGTCTCCGGTCATCCCAGATTTTTGTTAGTGAATACTAATAAGGAGAAGTATTCAAATCAGCTTAAATTATTTTCTTAAAAGTGTTTTAAATAGAAATAAAAAAAATAAGACTAACCGTATATGTCATTAAAGAACGATTAGTAAAAATAAATGCCTTTATATGGTGTAGTACAGTAATTTATATTTTTCCAGTACCATTCAACTGCACTTAAATTGGTCAATTTATAATTATTTATTGTATTTATATGAATTAAGCTATCATCGCTGTTAATGTAATAGCGATATGTTGTGACATAAAGAAGTATTCTAAGACCGCTCTTTCCTAATTTTTTTGTTTCCATTGTACTTGAAACCCATTTTTTTCCAAGCTTTTTTTTAATGTTCAAATTTACTTGAACCAGATCTTTATTATTAGCCTTATAAGTATTCCAGATTACTTTATTATTTCCATTGTTGGCAATTTTAGAACCTGAATCAATTTTAGTGTATTTTGTTGCAGTTACTGGTTCTAAAAGAGTTAAACCCATAGAAACTACAAATAATAAAACCAATACTCCAAAGAATTTTTTATTCACGTTTTCATCTCCTTATTTTTAGATTCAGTAGGGGGATGAACTGAATATTTTAAGTGAGTAATAACAAATTAATTTCGTTATTTATTATTGTCATTATTGGTATATATTTCTTACTAATAAGTTTATAATTATTATATTCGGCCGATTTATGTTATATGGGAGCATTTAAGTAAAAAAATGATATAATTAAACTCTTTTACCACATTTATCGCAGTTATTAAAACAGTATTTCAATTTATTTAATATATTAAGTAATTAATTACATATGCATATAAATTTTATGAATGAATCTAAACAGTTTAAAAAAAAGTTTAATGTTATTATAACTAATATGATGAGTTATTTTATAACACATCAGGGGAGTAAAATCATTAAACGTAAGTAATATCCATATTAGCGATTTATTTTACAAAAGACTTAAATATATAGATTAAAAACATAGTATGGAGAGAAGGAATTAAAATAAAGCATTTTCCATTTAATCCACAACCCCCTTTAATTCCTTTCTCTCAAATTAAAATTTATTTTTTCTAATCTAAACTTTTTCTAATTTCCTTGTTCTATAAATAATAAATGCTCCAACTGCAAAATTAGCAATTGCAATTATAATCAACTCAGTTCCTTGAACCATACCTTCTGTAAATCCGATATTAACAATTCCAGTCCCAGATAGTAATTGTATTAATGCTAAGATAAATAAGACAACTCCAACTGTATATATGGCCATAAAGCTTTTAGATAAATGAATCAATATTGCAATGAGAATAAAAATTACTCCAAATATGAAAGATGAGAAGAGGAGGTTCAAAACTCCCCATATTGCAACAAGAATGGTAAGTCTCCTGATCAGTTTTTGTTTTTTCTCATCAACCGTTTTTCCAGTTTCAAATTTAACTTTTTCATTCAAAATTTCCATCCCCGCTATGATATAAATTATTATTTTTATTAAGCATAATTTTAACGGTTCAGAAAATTAATTTAAAGGCTTTTCCCTGATTTTAGTTCCAAATTTTTTGCAACCATCATGAGTACCGCATATATGTAGAAAAAAATAAAATTTCGTGAAATGCTTATCATTCACCCTTTTAGAAAACGAACTTAAACCTGTAAACGGGCATTATATCGGTTTTTTATGATTTAGTAGGAGTCTATAAAGAATTTATAGTAATTTATGGTCTGAAATTCTCAATTTGGGTTAAGATATTTTCAAGTGTTTAAATATTCGGATCTAAATACTCTCCAATAATATTTGACTGCATTTAATCTGGTTCTTTTATATGTAAAACCTGGTCGCGAATATTTTTTATCTTTAAGGAGTATGGTGATTTTAATTGATGATTTTGTTACTTTTTGTAATGTGATTACTTGATTTTCTTCAAGAACATACTTTCCATTTCTTTTAAAGTAAAATTTTGCATATGTTTTTAAGAAATTATTATTTAATTTGCCATTTTTGTATTTGTACTGATAAGTTTTCCATTCTATCTTCATCCATCCCAGTTCCTGGTCATTTACTATTTTAGTACCGTGATCTACTTTTACCCATGCTGCTTCAGCAGTACCGACTATCATAAAACCAACGAAAACCATTAAGAGCATGGTTGCTGCTTTTAGTTTTTTATTCACTTTTTTCACATCCAATATGCCTTTTAAACTCATCATGAGATAAGGATTCAAATAAAATAAAAATAAAAGGGTATTCTGGTTTATCTTGTAATTAAGGAATTCCAGTATTTATTGTAGTAGGATAACGGGCTTTTTAAAGAATCTTTATTTATAATTAATTTTCCCCATTCTTTTACTTTTTTTCCAGAAGGATCGTAGTTTGCTACTCTAATATAACAGTATTTACCGTTTTTAGTTATATATGTAGTTACATAAAGAGTATTTCGCCAGTAAAAAAATGGATCATCATCTTTTTCTACTTTTTTATATATTACATAGAATATTGCTACATCATTAAATTTGTTTTTATAAGTTTTGTAAACTATTAATTGGTCATCCCATGGGTCGTCTTCTTTATTTTCATAGAATTTTTGTTTATTACCATTAAATAATGGTTTATATGCGTTTTTGTTTGGTTCAAATGGTTTTGGAACTGTATTTGGCAAAGCTGAAACAGCACCAGCAATTGTAAATCCAACGAAAGCCATAAATAGTAGGGTTATTGCAGTTGCTTTCTTATTCATAATTTTTCACCCCCTTTATGCTTGATTAGAAGAAAAATTCAATTAAATTAAAGAAAGAAAGTTGATGGGTTAAATTCTGATATTTTTATTTTATTTTAAGGTAATCACTTTCTAGAGCTTCTTTGCTCAAATATATTTTGAAGTTTTTAGTGTACCAGTCCATGATGCTCATTTTTTTTGATAATTTAACCGTATCAATTATGCCGAAAATTTTGGGTTGAGTATTTGTATCATATTTTATCCATAACCGTTTCAAAGAAATGCTATTCTTATTTTTCCTTTTTATCGTCAACTCTTTGTATATTAAAGGTCTCCAGTAATAACCACCAGAAGCAGATTTGCTTTGGATATAAAGTTTTGCACTTACAATCACATCTTTATTTTTATAAATTTTAGTGTGATATTCAATCATTTTAGATTCTAAGGGGTCAATTGATGGGAAATAAACGTTTCTATTTACAATTTGTGGATATGAGGTACTTACAGCAGCTGAAACGGCGCCAATATAATTTAAACCAGTAAAAACCATTATTAGTATGGTTATTGATAATATTTTTTTATTGAATTTTTTCACCTCCCAACACGCCTTTTTAAAATTCAGAGTAGATGAGATAATCAATTTTAAAAAAGAAATAAATAGTGAATCATCTATAAATATTCTTTATTTTGATACCATGCTCTGTTTTTCCAGTAAAAGTCATACGCACTAATAGAAGTTTGATAGTCTTTGACTTTTTTGATTGATTTAGGGATTCCATTAACGTAAGTAGTTGTTGTGATGTCTTGTCTAACAAATTTAGTTTTTCTTAGATTATACCAATGTTTTTTATATGCTACATTCACCAATTGTCCATTTTTTTCTTTTAAAGGTTTCCACCAATAACCTTCTTTATAATAGGGATTATTTGTCCTTTCTTTTAATGATAATTTCATGTGTATCCATACTCTACTTTTATCACCAGTTTTATAGAAATTGTTAATTTCAAATTGTTGGTCGTCCCAAGGGGTAGATGGATTATTCGGATATGTAATCGTTATCTTACTTATTGTTTTGAAATAGTTATTATTAGGTGGCGGAGGAAATTCACTAGCTGCTGATATGGCCCCTGCAATTGTAAATCCAACAAAGGCCATGAATAGTAGGGTTAGGGCTGTTATTTTTTTATTCAACTTTTTTCACCTCCAATATGCGTTTAAACTCATCATGTGGATGAGAAGTAATTGGTCGTTTTAGTAATAATTTATAAATATTATTTATTACTTATACCATATATTATTTACTGCTAAAATGACTTTATTTTTAAAAATAAAAACAAATATTGTGTTTAAGTCTTAAATAAAAGATTAAAACTAATATAACAGAAAAATAGTTCTTTAATAAAAATTTTATCTTTTTTATAATATTTTCTATCTTTATCAAAAAAATAAATTGCATGCATTCACTATTAGTTAATTACTCTTGTTAGTAAATACTAATATATCGCTGATATTTAATTTGAGTATATCATTCACATAAAAATAGTTTAAAAGAATCCAAGAAAGGAATGGAGAAATAATTAATGGTAATAACCATGATATATTCAATAATAATAATATTTTAACATGTTTAGAACTTCTTATATTTCCTGATAAATTCTGCCTTAAATAGAACTATACATTAATTTAGTTTATCCAACAATAATAAAATGAATTTAATATTTAAAAATTCAAAAATATTTTTCCTTAATCTATGAGGATAAGTTTTAATTCAAAATTAATGAATTAAAAATGATATCTGCGACATCGGAAACTTTTTTGTAATTTTTTTCATAATCATAGATTATTATGTTGTATAATACGCCTTTTTTATCTTTGAAATAGAAATATACGTACTTTAATTTTTCATTATATGTGGGATCTATCAGTGTATATATGCCTTTGAAAATTTCTATTCCATTTGGATTAATTTCTTTTGTGTGCGATACTACTTCGCCTGAAAAACTACTATTTGTAATTAAACTTTAAATTGCTTGCCGTGCATCTTCTGGATCTGTGTTTAACTCATTTTTTTGAACATAAATGAATGTAACTTCATGATTTAAAGTGATTACATGAATCCAACCTTCAAACATTATTTCATGAGAAGTACCATTTTGAAAACTTCCAGGGTACTTAAACGTTATAGATCCATCAGAAAAACTTTTCTGAGAGCTTGTATTTAGATAGATGAATCCGGATATTCCAATTATAATTAAGGCTACAATTAAAACTAATAGCGGTATTTTCTTCAAAACATTCAACTCTTTTTATTATATATTATTAATATTTTTATTTTAAAGTTTAATATTATGGTTTGATTGTTTTATTACTTTTCATTGAAAAATAAGAACCATAATTTTTAAATTTTTTCATTATTTAAAGTATATATGACTTTAAAATGTTTTTTAGTGTTAAATAACAAACATAATGTCCTTATGGATACTATTTATATGTTATTTACTAATTTAAAGCTTTTTAAACGCTATTAAATGAAAAGATTTTTATATGTCCGTATGATATTTGATTAATAAGTGATTAAATGGAGAATCCATTATGAAGCGCTTATTAACATTGTTTATAGTTATTCCATTGGTTGCATTACTTTTTTCTAATTTTACTGTTGCGGTAAATTTAAATCAAACATATACTTTTGATGAAGACTTCGATAATGGAACAATGACTGGATTAGAACATGAAACCACTCATAATCAATTGCAGATCTCTAATCCTCCTGCAACAATTCCATTTATCTGGGTTCCTAATAGTAATGAAGGGACAGTATCTAAAGTTGATACAAAAACTGGTAAAGAGTTAGGGCGGTATCGTGTTAGTCCATTTTCATATAGTTCTCCTTCCAGGACAACTGTTGACCTGCAAGGTAATTGCTGGGTTGCAAATAGACAAACAGGGACCGTGGTTAAAATTGGACTCTATGAAAATGGAGGATATATAGATAGGAACCTAAATGGAATTATAGAAACATCCATGGACTTAAACGACGATGGAATAATTGATGGGGATGAATTACTTCCATGGGGTTTGGATGAATGTGTCCTTTATGATATTATTTTGATTCCAGGCAAAGAAGGTACTTATATTCCAGGACAATACACAGAAGGTTATGCTAATGATTCTTCCAATCCAGGGCCAAGGGGAGTAGCAGTTGATGCTCAAAACAATATATGGGTCGGAACTTATGCAACAATGAAATTTTATTACATAAATGGTTCAAATGGACAAATTATTAAAGTTATAGATGTTTCATCAGTAAACCATAAATCTTATGGGGCTATAATCGATGAAAATGGAGTTATATGGTCTTCAGGGCATGATGGTAATAATGTTCTAAGATTAAATCCTGAAGATAATTCATTCTTTAAAATAAACATCCCACATTTTGTTTACGGGCTTGGAATAGATCGGCAAAACCATCTTTTTGTTTCAGGATGGACAGATTCTAAACTTACTCGAATAAACACATTAACCGGTGCAATAGAATGGACAATAAGCTGTCCAATACAATCTAGAGGAATTACAGTTACAGATGACGGGGATGTATGGGTTGCAAACTCACAGGCAGGCACTGTAAGCCGATATTCAAATGACGGGATCTTAAAAGCCACGATTAATGTTGGAAACAACCCAACGGGTTTATCGATGGATGCTGATGGCAAAGTATGGGTTGTTAATTATGGGGATGAATATATTCACAGAATTAATCCAGCTACAAATTCAATAGAACTATCAAAAAGAATTCCTGGCGGTCTTCATTATGGTTACAGTGATATGACTGGTGCTGTATCACGTACAATTACCACTAAACTTGGAACATGGACTGTAATTCACGATTCAGAAGTTAATAATGTGCCTTGGGGTACAGTTTCATGGAATAGTTTTGTACCGACAGGTACAGATTTAAATGTTAAGGTTCGAAGCTCCAATGATAAAATAAACTGGTCAATATGGGAAGAAGTGCAGAATGGAATTGAACTGAAATCAACAGCACCTGGAAGATATTTACAAATCTGGACTACTTTTCAAATTCTATCTGGCAAAAATTCACCAATTCTTTATGATTTAAAAGTAAAGGCAAATGTAGCAGATCTTTCAATCACAGCAACTACCAGCAACACCTTTCCAAGCATTGGAGATAGTATTAAAATAACTTTAACGGTAAAAAATAATGGACCATATGATGCTAATGGAGTTAAAACAACTTTTCAGATGCCTTCTGGACTAAAATATTTAAGTTCTTCTTCTAATTCATATAATTTATTAACTGGACAGTGGAATATAGGAAAACTCACAAGTGGCTCAACCATATCTTTAGAAATCACTGGTAAATTAGAAAATGCAGGGCTAATCAATAACATTGCAACAGTTTCAGGAAATCAAATTGACCAAAATATGACAAATAATAATGCAAATGTATTTTTAAATGTGTATCCCCGTCTTTGGATACCAGGAAATTCTAATAATCATGGAAATGAAAACCCTAATTCTGGTTATGATGTGAATTATCATGGTATTTCAGGTCAAACTAACCATGGTTCAAGTTATAGCCCTATATTTGATTTTTACATAAAAAGTCTTTCAGGAACCCTTAATCAATATTCTGGCGATAATATATTGTATGAAATTGATCAATTTATTTTAGATTCGATTGCTTTGAGTTTAGAGCCAAATTCTTTTTTAAAGGGTAATTCAGGATTTAATCCTTTCGGTAAAACTCCTTCACAAATACTTAATCATTATTTTGGTAAATATATGCCCTCTGAGCTTAAGGATAATTCTTTCTTTCTTGATATGATTGGTTGGGTGTATGGTTCAAATTCTTTACTTCAACACCTGACACGCTTTAATCCGTTTTCATTCAACAATTATGCTGGCAATAAAGCTTCAGAGGCAGCTCTAAAAGCATGGAAGACTGGTGACATATGGGACTTTTTTGATTATCCATTTTATCATTTTTACGGCTACGAAAATTTAAATAATATGTGGGGTGGAGAAAACATAAAGTGGTTTTTAGACAATTTCTTTGGAATAGATAATAATGGTAACATGTCTGTAGGATATTTCCTGCTTAATTTAGCTACTATTATTCCTATTGGAAGAGTAGCTTCAATTGGTGGTAAACTACTGGTTAGATTTTTACCAAAAGCTGCATATTTAATGAAAAGCCCGGCTGTGCAGTTTTTACTAAAAAATAGTGCTGTACAAACAATACTCAAGGGTGCCAAAAATTATTTGGTAGATCCTTTAGCAAAGTTGGGACAATCTGTTCTTCTAAAGCTACCAAAATATTTGCGTAACATAAAATTAAAAGATATAACAGAAGTAATTAAGAAAATCAGTGATATTATTAATCTGACACCTAAAACATGGATTGAAACAATTGTTAAGGGACTTTCTAAGTCTTCATGGATTTCTCGCAATGGTTCAAAACTTGTAACTACAGTTTTTGATAAATTAAAGCTGTGGAGAAAAGTATTACCTGAAGAAATTCCAACTATAATTGCTGATGGCATTAAACTAATCTGGCAAGGTGCAAAAGGAGGATTTAGTTCTCTTTTAAATATTTTTTCGGATATGACTCCTCTTGCAGTTAAAGAATGGGTGCATACTACTCCCTGGAGAATGAGAATATTCAGGGGACTTAAGAAATTAACCAGTACACATCTCTATAAAGATGTTCATGGGGTTGTTAGCCCTCTTATTAAGAAGAATGCAGCACTTCACAGCGTTTATAAGGCAGCCAAAAAAGTAAATGAAGAAATTAAGAAAATTCCAGAAACAGCTAAGATAGTGGTTAAGACTGCAGCTAATGTAATTAAAACTGTAGCAAAGACTGCTAAAACAGTAGCTAAGAAGGTAATCAGTAAAGTAACTAAAACTGTTAAAAAAGTTGCCAGTAAAGTATCTAAGGTCGTTAAAAAGGTTACGAAGGTTATTAAAAATGTATCAACAAAAATTGTAACTAAAGCTAAAAAAATAGTTAAAAAGGTTTCTAAAACTGTTAATAAAGCAATAAATACGGTTAAAAATACCATATCCTCTGGAGTAAACTGGATGAAAAGTAAAATAGGATGGTAGAATAAAAATATAAAAATATTAACTTATAGTAATGGTTAAATGAAATAAGGAGAAACAGCAATGGGATTAATTATATGGGACATCGAAGAAGAAAAGGAGAAAAACAGAAAAAGTGCAGAAAAAATATTAAAAAATTTTCCAAATGTTAAGGGCTTAAAAGAAGTTTTAGACGATGTCCAGTCTTTAATGGATTCAAACATTTATGAAAAGGTTTATGAAGCAAGTAATTTAGAGGAAGAGATTGGAGACTTTTCTCCACCATCTATAGAATATTTGTTGAATCATTACAGGCAGGATAGATACTCCTCTAAGGTTTTGAAGAATCCTTCACTTAACCTTTTCACTGATAATATTATTTTTTCGCATTACCTTGCAACCACCGGTACAATAGGTTTTGTTAATTATGTTTATAAAAAACGTAAATTATCTTTAAACGATTTAGACAAACAACATGCAGTACTCGAACGACTAATGTCCTTATTAGATGATTTTGATAAACCCCAGAACTTCCAACCTCCAACTGAGGAATTCTATGAAAAGCTTAAAAACATAGGATGGGATAAAAAAGGAAAAAAGCTCCATAAAAAAATGTATGATATATTATACCACCTTAATGATGTTAGATTTGGCGGATCAGGTACTTTTAGCAACGGTGAAAACTTTACACTGACATTTTTGGCAGCATGTAATGCCGTAAATCAAAATAGGGACAACATATCACCAGAAGATGTTGTAATGGCATATAAAACATTTTCAAAGCTTATAAATACGGATATAACTAAATTAGTGTGATTTTTATGAACTGGAGGAAATTCATTGCTGTAATTATGGGAATTTTAACCTTTGTTGGAGTTATTGTTTTAATTGGGATTGTTGTTCGCAGTTATTGGCCAGATTATTCACCAAGCGAACATCCAGTTGAAAGATTATTTATTTTATTTGCCTCTTTTTTTGTAGCTTCAACCGTATATAATCTAATAAATGGTGAAGAACAAGAAATTAAAGAGAAAAAGAAGGTTAGTGGTGAAAAAATATCTCAAAAACTTAAAGAGGTAAGAGAATAAAAAGAATTTAAATCATTTAAAGAGTAATTAAGGCCATGTCAAGATCTTCGGCACTTTAACACCCTTAAACTTCTCAGCCACATCATCTGGCCAGTTTTCAGTGTCAAATCCTTTCTGTGCAAGGAATCCGAACACCCATCGGGTTAGACCAATACCAGTACATCCTGTCCAAATTCTATGGTTGTGGGTTTCTTTTACTGAAAAACCTTCAACAAAGTGAGTTCCATGTATATTGGCTGAAACTACGGCAACACCTTTCTCTTGACCGGGCACGTTAAGCCGCATTTCTTTTTTAGGGATGTCAGGGAATTCTATGCCACGTTTTTCAACTTTTCTACCTTCAAGATAGAATGGATCGTCACCTACTTCGGTGTACCAGTCCAGTTCCATTTCATTGGCAATATCGTGGGAAATATCAACAGTTTCATCCCGTAGCTTCTCAGTTTGTTCTGGTGTTCCGAGCCATACAAGTTCTATTCGCTGGAATTCGTGCACGCGGTCAAGTCCTTTTGCTCCTCCAGCTTCCCAGCGGTATGTCCACCCGCTTCTATCAAAGAATTTGATTGGTAGATCTTTTTCATCAACTACTTGGTGGCTTAG
The DNA here is from genome assembly GCA_030017655.1 of Methanobacterium sp. NCBI lineage: Archaea > Methanobacteriati > Methanobacteriota > Methanobacteria > Methanobacteriales > Methanobacteriaceae > Methanobacterium > Methanobacterium sp. Next base: position 33,922 of record JASEIM010000001.1, read on the forward strand.
AAACTCGTAGAATGGTTCGCATTGTGCTGGCGCCAGAACATAGGAAGGGTCCTTTAAACCTTCTTTTAGAAGTTCGATGGGGACTTCGCGTTTGATTGTGAGTTCGTCACGGAATTTATCAAATAGTAATGGGTCTCTACGTGGTGCTGAGCAGTAGTACATCCCTTCTGGGAGTCCTTCCATGTATTTCATCCTTTCCATCACTGGGATTGGAATTAGTTTTGGGAAAAGGCATTCGTCAAAGTCGAGCTTTTGGATGAGCTTTTCCACAAAAATTTCCTCTAATGCGCGCTGCAGTGCAACTAAAGGGGGTGCGTAGAACCACTGTCCTCTTCCAGAGAATTTTTTAACCCATCCAAGCTTAGCAGCTTCTTCTGTAGGGTCTCCTTCAAAGAAATACTTCTGCATGCAGCTTTTTTCCAAAATTGTCCCCGGTTCTACCTTTGTAACCTGCTTGGTGAGTATATCTGAAGGCCCGCACTCTGCTTCGGGAATATGGGTAGCAACTTCGCTTGTTACATGTTTAATGACTCTGTCGATAACGTGTTTTCTTAAATCTCCTTCTTCTAACCCTTTAAATTCAAGGATTATTCTATCATCTTTGATCTCAAAATTTTCCACATAGGGCACGTCTTTTAGTTCTACCCTTTCATCTGTAGGTACTTCGATTTTATAATCGGTTACAAGTATTTTTCGTACACCTAAACGGTATTTTTTACCTAAAAGCTGTGTCAATGGTTTTTTTATCCTTAATATTGCGTCATGGGCACGTCCCCGTCTTCCTGACACTATTTCAACTTTTAGAGTATCTCCTTTTAAATTCCAGTCTGTGATTTTGGAAGCATCCTGTTCTTGGTCTTCTGGAACTCCTTTCAGAAATATTTCCTCGTTTGCTTCATCTATAAACTTTTTAATATCTTCTTCTGCATCACTTGCATCTTTACTAAACGTAATTTCTCCTTTAAGTGTGAATTTCATTTCTTCACCTTCTAATTTATGTAATAAAATTTATTCTTTATTATTTGTAAAATCTATAATTTTTTCAGCCATCATCTCACAAAATAGAATATCATCTACTGTTGCAAGAGTTGTTCGAAGCGATCTCGACTCTAATTTACATATTAAGTTATTATCTTCAATATGGGATCTGATAGAATCAGTATTATCTGGTTTAATTGATGCCAATGCAACTTCTGCTTCTTTTTTGGTCTTATATTCAAAGATAATTGTGGATTCGACTTCCATAATATTTAGTCCTAATTTTAACTTAAAATATTTTCTGCAATTTTTTCTATTGATTTAAATGCAGCAGAATCTGGATAATCAACAAGAGGTTTTCCTTCCATATCAGCTAATATGACCTTTTCATCCCGTGGAATGATTCCTATAACTTCAAGGCCCATTTCCTTCAGTTTGGATGTGACAAAATTTTCTTCAGTTTTATTGGATGCTTTGTTTATTACACATGCAATTTTAGGGATGCCAATATCTGCAGCAAGCCTTTTTATGCGTTCTGCAGTTTCAAGGGATTTGAGCCCGGGTTCTACAACTATGATCATAAGATCAACAGCTTCTGCAGTTTTTCTTCCCAGATGCTCCACTCCGGCTTCCATGTCCAGAATAACGATTTCGTCTTTTTTAAGGATTAAGTTCCGCATAAGTGCTTTAAGAAGGACAGAGGCAGGACAGACGCATCCTTCACCCCCTTTATCAACAGTACCCATTACAAGAAGCTTTAAATTCCCTTCTTCATCGTAACTTATGGCTAATGATTCTGGAAGATCGCTGATTTTTGGATTCATTTTAAAAACTTCTCCAAATGATGATCCCGGCTCTGCACCGGTTCTTTCTTTTATCAGGTCTTTCATATTTGAAATAGGGGTGATTGGCTCATTTATACCAAGACTTGATGCGAGGTTCATATCGGGATCTGCATCAATAGCGAATACTTTATAACGTTGTGACAATATACATGCTAATGTTCCAGAAAGGGTTGTTTTACCGACCCCTCCTTTTCCAGTTATGGCAATTTTCATAACTTCCACCTATTGTATAATCATATTACAAATGAAATAGTTACTATTTCTCATGATTTTGTATTAATGTTTGTATATATAGAAAGGAAGGTTTATTAACTTATAGACTCAAAAATTTATACAGGAGGATTATTAATGACTAGAGCATACACAAGAAAAGAATACATAAGAAAAATTCCTGGTTCCAGGATAGTTCAGTATGATATGGGGAACCTTTCAGGAGATTTCCCTTTAACAGTAAGTCTTGCCTTAAAAAAGCCAGCACAGTTATCACATAACTCACTGGAGGCGGCAAGGATTGCTACAAACAGATATATGCAACGAAGGGCAGGTAGGATGGGTTACCATCTTAAAATAAGGGTTTATCCTCATCATATTGTAAGAGAAAATCCAATGGCAACGGGTGCGGGTGCTGACAGGGTACAGGACGGAATGAGAAAAGCATTCGGAAAACCTGTAAGTTCTGTTGCAATTGTAAAGGCAGATCAAAGGGTTTTAACAATAAGGACCAATAAAAGAAACTTTAATGATGCAAAAACAGCTTTAAAGAGAGCATCTATGAAATTTCCAGTCCCATGCAGGATCGTTGTAGACAAAGGTGAAGAACTAATAAAATAAAAGAGTGTTTAGCATGAAGTATGTCAAATTTTTTGAAGAGCTTAGAAAGGAAGATGTGGCAATTGCTGGCGGAAAAGGCGCGAATTTAGGGGAGTTAACCCATGCAGGAATTCCTGTACCTCCAGGATTTGTTGTTACGGCAGCAACTTATGATAAATTTATAAAGGAAACCGGTATCTTTGATGAAATAATGGACATTCTTGATGCTATAGATGTCAATAATACAAGAGAACTTCAGGAAGCCTCATCAAAGATAAAAAAAATTATTTTAGATTCTTATATGCCTGATGATATAAGAACAACTATTATAGAGGCTTATAACGCATTGTGTCATAGAATTGGTAAGGAAGATGCATTTGTTGCCATAAGATCATCTGCAACAGCAGAAGACCTTCCTGAAGCATCATTTGCAGGTCAACAAGACACTTTTTTAAATATTAAAGGTACAGAAGATGTTTTAAAGTATGTACAAAAATGCTGGGCGTCTCTTTTTGAATCAAGAGCTATATTTTATAGGGAAGAGCATAATTTTGATCATTCCAAAGTTTATATTGCCGTAGTGGTTCAGGAGATGGTAGAAGCCGAAAAAGCAGGTGTAATGTTTACTGTACATCCTTCAACAGGTGAGGAAAAAATACTCATTGAAGGAGCATGGGGACTTGGAGAAGCAGTTGTTTCAGGCTCAGTAACACCAGATACTTATTGGGTGGACAAAAAGACCGAAAAAGTCCTTGAATCTGTAATAAGTGAAAAAAATATAATGTTTATAAAGGAATCAGAAGCTGGAAAAACAATAAAAGTCGATGTTCCAGAAGACCTTAGAAATAAACAGGTTTTAAACGATGAAGAAATTTTAGCTCTTACCAAAATGGGTAAAAGAATTCACGATCATTACGGCTCTCCACAGGACACTGAATGGGCAATAGAAGATGAGAAAGTCTACATGCTCCAATCAAGACCTGTAACAACACTTGATATGGGTAATGAAGCTGAAATTGAGGGTATAGAAGAAGAAAGAACCATAGTAACTAAAGGACTTGGAGCAAGCCCTGGAATGGCTTCAGGTGCTGTTAAGATTATAAAAAGCACAGATGAACTGGACAAAATAGAAGAAGGGGATATTCTGGTTACAGTTATGACCACTCCCGATATGGTTCCTGCTATGAAAAGGGCAGATGGAATAATCACTGATGAAGGTGGAGTAACATGTCATGCAGCAATTGTCTCAAGAGAGCTCGGAATACCATGTGTAGTTGGAACAGGCGATGCAACAAGGATTCTTGAGGAAAATGAAATTGTAACCCTTGATGGTAACAAAGGAACAGTTTACAAGGGAAAAATTGCAGAAACAGAGAAAAAAGCAACAGTTGAAGAACAACCAACTATGATGGCTCAGGCACCAATTTTAACTGTTACAGAAGTTAAGGTTAATGTAAGTATGCCTGAAGCGGCTAAAAAAGCAGCTGCAACTGGTGCTGATGGTGTGGGGCTTCTCAGAACTGAACATATGATGTTAACATCAGGAGTGCACCCTAAAAAGTTCATAATGGATGGAAAAGAGGACGAACTCATAAAAATCCTTGTTGAAAACATCCTTAAGGTTGTAGATGAATTCTATCCAAAACCAGTATGGTACAGGACTCTTGACGCTCCAACAGATGAATTTAAGTCACTTGAAGGTGGAGAAGGCGAACCATACGAACATAACCCAATGCTTGGATGGAGGGGAATCAGAAGAGAATTAGATGAACCTGAAATATTAAAAGCTGAATTTAAAGCGATTAAGAAACTCCATGAGCAGGGTTACACAAACATTGGAATAATGATTCCACTGGTTCAGCATCCTGACGAACTAAGAAGAGCCAAACAAATAGCTGAAGAAGTCGGCTTAAAGCCTCAAAAGACAATTGAGTTTGGTATAATGGTGGAAACGCCAGGAGCAGCTCTTATAATTGAAGATTTTATAGCTGAAGGAATTGACTTTGTGAGCTTTGGAACTAACGATTTAACTCAATATACACTTGCAATTGATAGAAATAATGAAAATGTAGCAGGTCTTTACACTGAAGGACATCCAGCAGTGCTTAAACTTATAGATCGAGTTATAAGAATCTGTAATGAACACGGAGTCAAAACCAGTATCTGTGGACAGGCCGGAAGCATGCCTAAAATAGTTGAAAAACTTGTCGAGGCAGGAATTGAAAGTGTATCTGCAAACACTGATGCAGTTGCCACAGTAAGAGAAGTTGTGGCCAGAGTTGAGAAGAAACTTGTCTTAAAAGCTGCACGTAAACGTTTACAGGAATAAATACTCTATTTTTTTATTTTTTTTATATATTCTGTTTTTAATTTAACGTTAATTAGTTTTTAGGGAATCAAAATGGATAGAAAAGGAATCACAAAACAGGAAATATCTGAAAGACTTAAAGAATTTAAAAGAGAGGACATGACCTATAAATCTGGCAGAATATTAGGTTCAATGTGCACATGTCCCCATGAAGTTGGTGTAGAAGCTTATTATATGTTTTTAGAGTCCAATTTAGGTGATTCTGGCCTTTTTGAAGGTACCAAGCAGATGGAAAAAGAGGTAATAAGGATGCTTGGGACTCTTCTCGGTAAAGAAGATGTCTGTGGACATATAATAACTGGAGGTACAGAAGCAAACATAATGGCTATGCGGGCAGCAAGAAATTCAAGTAATGTGGAAGACCCTGAGATAATAATCCCTAGATCTGCCCATTTTTCCTTTAAAAAAGCGGCAGATATGTTACGTTTGAAGATCAGGGAAGCTGAACTTGATGAAAATTACTGTGTGGATATAGAATCTGTTAAAGGGCTTATATCTGATAAAACTGTTGCTATTGTGGGTATTGCTGGAACTACTGAACTTGGCGTAATTGATCCAATAGAAGAGCTTTCAAAGCTTTGTATAGAAAAGAATATTTATTTGCATGTGGATGCAGCATTTGGTGGATTTTCAATCCCATTTTTAAAAGAAAATGGTTATAATCTCTCTGAATTTGATTTTTCACTTGAAGGTGTGTCTTCAATTACTATTGATCCCCATAAGATGGGTCTTGCACCAATTCCAACAGGATGCATTTTATTTAGAGACAGAAGTTATCTTAAAAGTATAAGCACAGAAACTCCTTATTTAACAGAAAAAGAACAGTCAACAATTGTAGGTACAAGAACAGGGGCATCATCAGCAGCTGCATGGGCTCTTCTTAAATATTTTGGAAGAGATGGTTATACAGAAATTGCCCAAAAATGCATGGAAGTAACTGAATTTTTAGCGGAAGGTATTAAAAAATCAGGATTTAAATTGATCAGGGAACCTGAATTAAATATTGTGGCATTTAAATCAGATAAAATACTAATTGATGATATTGTGAGGGAAATTGAAGATAAAGGATGGGCTGTATCAGTTTCATCTTATCCTGAAGCTATAAGAATTGTGGTAATGCCCCACATAAAGATTGAACATGCAAGAGAATTCTTGGATGCCCTTAATGAAATTCATTCAAAGCTCACATCAGATGGGTTGCCTCAAGATAGTGAAAAAAAGGCTTATTTAAAATTAGTTGACAAAACAATACAGGACGAATGATTTATCATGAAAGTAATTAACATGCCAGTAACTGATGATGTAATTAGGGACCTCGATGTGGGAGATAAGATTTTTATCCATGGTAAAATTTTTACAGGCAGAGATGCTGCACTTCCCAGACTTGTTAAATCACTAAAGCATGGGAAAAAATTAATTGATATCAATGGATCTGCTATAATGCACACAGCAGTGAGCGATGCAGGAATATCACCCACAACAAGTAATAAAGAAGAGATTGAAGAAAACATTCCCTATCTGGCAGGATCAGGAGTTAAAATTCATATTGGTAAGGGAGCTTTAAGCGAAAAAACCATTGAAGCACTGGATAAAGAGGATTCTATTTTTGTTGTTACTCCACCGGCTGCAGCACTTCTTACAAGCAAAGTTAAATCAAAGAAAGTAGCTGCATTTGCTGAAGAGGGAATGGAAGCGATTTATGAGTTGGAAGTGGTTGGAATTCCTGGAATTGTGGCTGTTGCTCATGGAAAATCTTTATATTGAATTACTTTTATAAACAAGGCCTTCCAAAACATATATCTCCAACATCTCCAAGACCAGGGATAATATATCCGTCTTTATTGAGTTTTTGGTCAACTGAACAGGTATAGATTTCAACATCCATGTGATTTTTAAATATTTTTTCTATTCCCGGTTCTGCAGATATGATATTAAAAATTACAAGCCTTTTGGGTTTACCCCTTTTTTTAATTTCATCTAAAATTGAGTTCATGGTACCTCCTGTTGCAAGCATTGGATCTGCAACTATCACGATTTTATTTTCTAAATCAGGCAGTTTTATATACTCCATTTTTGCCTTAAAAGGAGGTTCTTCGCTTCTCCACGCCCCAATAACCCCATATTCTGCTTCCTTAAATACTTTGGATATTCCTTCAACTAATGGAATTGCAGCCCTTAAAACGCTTACTACCACAATATCTTTCATATCTTTTATTTTAATCCCTTTAGCAGTTCCAAGGGGTGTTTCTACTGATACATGTTCTTTTTCTAAAGTATTTGCAAATTCATATGCAAATAATCTTCCAATTTCAATAATTCCAGACCGAAATTGAACGCGATCTATATTTTTATCCCTTATTCTGGTGAGATTTTCCTGTACAATGGTATGATCAATTATTTTTAACATAAAGTCTCCCTCTGGATGATTTAGTATATTAAGGCATGTACTTTCGAATCCCCGTATAGGTAGATCTCTGTATTTTGGATATAATAATTGATTTGTGCATGTTGGAACATTTATGTGACTGTCCGTGGGGAGGGCCTGATTGGATTAGGTATAGGAAGTGCTTGAAATATCTGTATTCTTTAAATGTTTCATTTTTGAAGTATCAGCCTTTACAGTAAATTTTCAATGTAAAAATTACCCAATTCATTTTGAAACCGGCGCTTCAATTTTTTCATCTGATTCTGCAGGTTTTACTCTTATGAATGTGAAATACCATAATGCTGCAAGGAGTATAATGCTGAAAACCATTCCTAAGATTCCTCTTTCCATGTCAAAGACATTTGTCATTTGAATTCCCAGTAAACCTATGCCGCTGCCCACTCCAAATAATGTATAAGTTGTAGTGTTCCATAGTGCATGGGAAAAGCTTGGTACAATAATTGAACCTGATTGGTACCTCAACAGCCCAAAAATCATTCCTGCAATGACACCTCCTCCTAAATATAAGGGGATCATTCCCATATTACTTGCAAATCCGGGATCTAGGAAGAATAGAGGAGCGTGCCATAAACTGAAGGCAACCGCAGTTAATAGAATGATTAGCTGCGGGTTAACTTTTTCCCTTTCAAGTATTCCAAACATCCAGCCCCTGAAAAATCCTTCTTCAGTGGCGACTGCCAGAATAAGTGTTGTAAAAAATAGTAATGCCACATTTCCAGGGACTTCAGCGTTGTAACTTATTGTTCCAAGGTTTCCTGTTAAATATGCCAGTATGATGATGGGAACAGCAATACTTAGAGGATATAATACTGCAGTTCCATAGTCTTTAAGTGTTCCTGAAGTTAAACCAAGCTCTTTAAAGCTAAGTTTAGTTAAATGAACCAGTATTAAAATAATCGGAAATATTACAAGTGATTGAAGCTTTTCAACATTAAGAATAACGGGCAATAGTGCGGTGATGGCCAGCATTATTATATACCCGATAAAAGCGGTTTTATATTTTTTAAACATTTGATAACCTCACATAATTTAATTAAAAAGGATATATTTTTCTAATTTGTTTTTTAAATACATTCAAGGCAGTTAAGATAGTTAAGATAGCTTTTTTTCAGATTGGGATAGGTCATATTTGTATTCTTTGAATGTTTAGAGGTATTACATCGCTTCCTGTGATAAAGTTGTTCAAATGTAAGATTTCGCTTTGTTTTTCCAAGATCTATGTATTTGCCATATTTTTAATTAAAAAATACACATTATTTATAATTTACTGTATCTAAATTTTTATATTTCAATTTAAATCAAACTTTTTTATAATTTAACATTTTTATGACAATAATGTAACTTATAAATATTTAATATATGTTTAAATCAGATTAAAAAATCAATTTAATACCAAACTATAAATATGGGATATGTAAGGCTATGTATTTCATATGCTCAAAAAATCTTTGATTTTTTACTGTTGCAAATCGAAGACTTGCAAATAACCTAAAAACTTTGTTTAAAAAAGTTGAACAAGAATTTTAATTTAGAAAAAAATGAAAACTATAATGAAGAATTATTCATTTGTTATTTAAAAGTTATAGCCAAGCAAATTCCAGAAATTTAACCACCACATGAAGATAATTAAAGCTGCTAGAACCAAGGTATAGTGTAATCTGTTTTTTAAGTCCCAGTAATTATTTTTCCAGACAAAAATGGCGCATATAAATGTACCCACAGTGAACACGCTTGCAATAACTGGAATTGTAAATAACAGCATTAATTGTGGAGGTGCCTGTAATTGGGTGTAATAAGCGTTAAAAGTGTCAGAGTAATTTAAGAGGAAGTAAAAACCAGATATAAAAGCTATTTGGAGTAAAACAGCTGTTCCTGCTAGCCAAAGGACATATTGCGAACCTTTTTTGGGTAAGAGGTTTTCTGTATTTCTTTTTTCTTTTAACCACATTATGGGCCATATGAATACAGAGGCAAACAACAAAATACAAAAGTAAAACAAAGTATTGGCAAATGAAGGATCTTCATACCATGGAATTCGTTCATAAGTGTAGATGTACACGTTTCCTCCTGAAAAAGAGGTTATCTGGCCATCTTTATTGGTTTTAAAAAAAACATCGCCCAATAACCAATTGGAGCCGTTAATACACTTAAATTTTAGAGTATATTCTGCAGGTATTAATTCCGAAATTTGACCGTTTCCATCTGTAATGTATATGGGGCCGTTTTCATGCAATTTAACATTATAATAAATGTTTGATTGGATTAAATACTTTTCTATGGTAGTATAAGGAGACTTAGTGAGTTTATAGGTCCCTGACAATATATCCGAACTTTTAGATGAACTTTCTGCGGAAGTGTTTTCACCTATAGTTGGGTAGAAATAATCCATGAATTTTATTATAAATTCTATGCGGGAATCTTTAGCACCTTCGCCATTGTAGGAGATGAATACGCCGGTATCTTCCTTTGGAATTAATAACATATAATTGGCGAAGGTACCTAAATCGCCGGGATGGCCAAGTACTGTCTGGTTATTCCAGTTATGCTCCATAAAGCCCAGGCACATGCTGTTAGTAGGATCAGCAGTAAACTGTACTGTTTTCATTTCTTTAGATGTGGAATCATTAAGGATTCTATTATTTTCATATGATCCATTCTGAAGATGTGCTATCATGAAATGTCCCATGTCCGGTCCGGTAGACCGTATTGCGCCTGCGGCTGCCATATTTATATAAGATTCTATGGGGATGTAAGCACCATTCTGATAAGCATATGATTTCGCTGTTCTTGATTCTAAATTAGCAGGTCCTGGCTGTTTAATGGTTGTATTATACATTTTCAATGGTAAAAAAATGTGTTCCTCCACGTAATCATCATAGGATTGGCCGGAAACTTCTTCCACGATATGTGCGGCTAAGGCTGTCCCATGATTAGAATATGAAATAGTCTCTCCAGGAGGCCTTACTCTTGCAGGTAAATTTTCTTTTAAGAAGTTACCGAGGGACTCGACTTCATCTATACTTTCTACTCCCATGCCTCGTGTTGTATCCTCGAAACCAGCGGTGTGAGTCATTAGATACCGCATGGTGATTGGTTTCCCAGGGTAGGTATCAGGGACTTTAAAATCAGTAAGATATGTATTTACATTTGCATCAAGGTCAATCTTACCTTCCTCCACCAGCTGCATAACGGCCGTCCAGACAAATAATTTGCTTACCGAGCCTACATGGAATAAAGTCTGGTTAGCTACAACTGGTGTTTTGTTAACAGGATCAGAATAACCATAACCCTTTGCAAAAATGATTTTATCATCTTTAACCACTACTACCGTGGCTCCAATGACATTATTTTTCTCAAGCTGTTCAGAAATAATTTTATCCATGAATGTTTCCACTTCAGCGGAGTTAACAGAATGATTATAGTTTAAATCTTGAGATATTCTATTATGGGTATTATTATAATTTGCTGAAAAGCTAAATTGGGCTGATGAGACAATTAAGATTAATAAAATAGTAAAACAAATAATAGAATTATAATTTTGTCTCATGATCAAAATTGATGTATGGTAATATATAAATTTAATTACCAGACTGTGTTTTGATCCTATTTAATGATTAAAAATGTATTATTTAGTATATTATGCACCTGAGATATAATTTCTATTTTTTTCATTTTGAATCATTTATTATAACTCTTTTACCCTCTGCAGTAGGTATAACCTTCATTTTTCCGCCTTCAAATTCTTTATCCAGCTCTTTTCCTTCAAATAGCATGTGTAAAAACACTGCAAGGGATGAAACCTCAGAATGGGGTTGTGTTGTAATTGAAACATTCCAATCTGCCTGTTTATATACTTTAGTTGGGACTCGTGCCCCGCCAACCACAACAAGCTTGTCTTTTGGTGAATCTCTAATATCATCCACTACTTCCTGAATCTGTGAGCCGTACATTGTAAGGTGTATTACTTCACCGCCATTATTTTTCCATTCATCTATTAAATTATCATAATTTTTTTTGTAGTCAACTTTAAAGTCACCACCCCATCGTTTAACAACATCTCTAACGTTTTTCATTAGTTTGGTGTCTTCATCTCCACTTAATATCACTTTATCTGCGCCGAAAGCTCTTGCTGTTAAACAAACATGGGTTGTAATTCGTGCATCTCTTTTTTGTCTGTGATCGAGTCTTAATACATTGATTTTCACTGTTATCATTCCTTAAAAATTAATTAAGGCAATAATCATCACTATAAGTGATGCTGTTCGCCCTATTTCATTTGAAGCTCCTAAAATATCTCCTGTTGCATATTTAAAATGTTTTCTGGCCACTAAAGCTATGATACATCCTCCAGTTAATCCTCCGATTATTCCTAGAATTCCAACAATATCTATGGCTATAAATCCAATTATTGAAGTTAATAGTAGGGATAATATTATGAGGGGTATGTTCATTGATTCTATAAAAAATTTACCAGTGCCGTTTGGAAAAGGCTTTGAAAAGGTTGCACAGGATATTAAACCTATTTTTGCAGCTATTTCTGATATTAGGAGTACTGAAACTATTAAGTTTGCAGGAATGGCATTAATTGCAGAAAATGTAATTAGAGCTATTATAAAGAAGAGTGAAATACCCCCTGTACCGATTGACATGTCTCTCATTACTTTTATCTTTTTTTCATGGTCTCCATGAACCATTAATCCATCGCCCATGTCTATAAGGCCATCCAGATGATGGAAACCGGTGAACCATATTGCAAAACTGTAAACTAATGCAGCTGTAATTAGTGAGGGTAGATGGAGTATGTTTAAAGATAAGTAGCCAATGCCACCTGTCAGTATACCAATTAAGCCACCAATAATTGGCCAGAACCATGTGAATGCGGCCATTTCTTCGATGGTTGTGTGAATATTTAGGGGTAAAATTGTAGAGAATGAAATTAATCCCATTATTCCTTTAAAAGGGTAAGAAGGTGAATTTTCTTTATTATCCATTATTATTCCTCAAAAATCTTTGACATGCATCCAGCAATAAGCCCAGCAAAAATATCGTCCAGCACAGGGCCAAGCTCTCCTATGATACCTGGTTTTTCCTCATCATACCTTTTAAAGTTGAATATTGCCTTGGTTCCAGCGATTTGATTGGCTACAGACATACCAAACACTTCATCTGAGTATAAATAGGCAGGATCATCATCTACATTTATTCCTTCTACCCTATGCTTTTTATAATCTTCTTCAAGCCTTATCCCTGCAATTATGAATGATACGACATTTAAATCTTCTAATGATCTAAGAATTTGTTTGTGGAGCTTTTCATAAAGTTCTTCACTTTTTTCAACTCCAACACAAAGTTCCATCCCTGCTTCAACCAGATCTTCTATTTTAATCCCTATCTCTTCGATATAATCCAAAACACTCTTTGAATAACCGCAGTTTAAGATGGATTGCTTTGTTGCTTTCCTTACACATTTCCCGATTAATGCTCGAAGTTCTTTTTCATCAACTTTTTCATTACTTTCTCCAGTACATGCTACAATTAAAGAATCACATTCATTACCTGTGGCTAAATCATATTCATGACTTCTAATATCCAAATCCCATAAAGCAGCTACTTTTGCTTCAATTGCCCATGAATACGATTTAATAAGTAATTCACGGCTTAAATTTTTGTTTATAATCAAGATTATGTTTATTGATCCCTTATCAACCGTAATTCCTTCTTCAGCGCCATTAATGTCTGAAATATCGGCTGAAATCACTGCAGTCACATGATTTAAAGTTTTAACAGTATACTGCGGGGTGTTCGTTATAATTACTGCTGCAGGTCCAAGTATTTCTTTGTTTTCTAGGAGTTTTTGAACATATTCTTTTTGATTTACATGTATTCTATTTTCAATAAAATGATCTATCAGTGTTTTAGCATTATAAAAGCCATTATTGGTAATTGAATTTCCAAATACGAAAAATTCCTTATTTCTTTGAATTATAAAAGTGTTTTTACATGTTATAATGTTAACATCATCCATGCAGATTTTTGTGTTCATTAAATCACCATATTACTCCTAATTATAATTAGATATTTTTTAGTTGAGACTGATAGATTAGCAACAGGGATTTTTATTTCTAATTTACCAATATTATAATATATAGAATCGATATATTTAGTAATAGGTGATGGCATGAAAGTTCATCTTAGGGTCTTTGTTGAGATCGAAAATTTAGGAAAAGCTATGAACGCCCTTACAGATGCTGGTATAACAGGTTTTTATATTTTAGAGTATAAAGGAATGTCTCCTCAGGATTGGAGGGGTTTTTCTATAAAGGAAGATCCTAAATCAGCCATAGAAATGATTAGACATCATTCACAGGATGCTATACTTGTTTGCAGCGTTGTAGATGAAGAAATGGTTGATAAGATAGTTGAATCAGTTTCAGATGCTTTAGAAGGCGAAAAATTCACTATACTGGAAGTTCCAATACGTAGAATTGTTGTTGGTAAAGGAAAGAGTAAAGAAGGATAGCTTTTATCAAGTTTTGGTTGTATATTATTTCTAGTTAATTCCTTTATTTACTTATTTTATGTTATATTTTAGATATGGATAATTATAAAATTCTCTTTTATATTATAATTATCATTGAAATCTATTTTTGATATTGATAATATAATTTAAAATTAAAGTCATTTAAAAGGCTTATTTTTTTTATTTTTGAAATAAACGTGATTTTTATACGATAAAAATTTTCAAAAGGAATATTTCCACTAATTTTATTCTAAAAAGTAAAATTAGGGCAAAAATCATCAGTATTTCTGGAGATTATTTCATAAAATATTTATATAAAGTATTACAGAAATTAAAAATAATACTTTTGTCATATGGGGGTGTTAATTATGCTCCAGCTGGTTCAGGGTACCTAACCCTAGTGGCAGTGTTAACAATCTGAACCAAAATAAATGGGGTGTGATTAAATTAAGGGAAAAATAAAAATTAGCACGAAATTTGCACTGCTATTAATAGCAGTGCTACTGATTGCAAGTCCTTTGGCAGTATCAGCCCGTGAACTTGGGGCTTATAATATTGTGGTAACTGAAGATTATGTAAAAGCCACAGGAAGATGTACTTGTAGTCTGCAAATGGACTATGCTTATCATACAGCAACATTTAAGAATTATTGCCCTAATTGTCATTCCAGGGGAACATTGAACTATGAACAGGGTTCAGGATATCACAATCCAGAAGGAATGTGGTACTGTACGAGATGCGATATGGATTTTTGCCTTGTTCATGGAAAAGAACATATTCGTGGTTCTAATATTTATCTGATACCTATAAAAAATCATAGAACAAAAAAAATAACTCATAATGTTCAGAAAGTAAAGGCTCAAACAAATACTGAAAAATATATCCAGATTGTTGTAAATGATAAAAAGTACTCCATAGGGAAATCTGCAATTGAAAAAATTAAAAATAACAGTTTCTGGTTGGAAAAGCTGAATATTTCAGCTTAATTTTTCTATTTTTTTAAATAAAATTATTCTAAGAAAATTAAATATATTTTTAAATTAAGGTAATCTAACGCCCGTAAGCCAGAAATCTTCAATAGATTTCACTACTTTTAGAAACTGATCAAAATCTACGGGTTTTGTGATAAAACAATTAGCATGATTACTGTAAGCCTGATTTATATCTTCTTTAGTGCTTGATGTGGTTAAAATAACTACAGGTATACATTTAAGTTTAGGATCTTCCTTAATTTCTTTTAAAACTTCACGACCATCCTTTTTAGGAAGGTTCAAATCAAGCAGTATAATATCTGGACGAGAACGGTCTTTGTATTTTCCCTCTTGATGAAGATAATCCATTGCAGTAACTCCATCTTCAATTACATGCATCTTATTTTTGATTTTAGAATCCTTTAAGACCTCAAATACAAGACGTGCATCAGCAGGGTTATCTTCTATAAGCAGAATTTCAACTGGTTTATTAATGGCTTCATTTTCCATGTTTTTAACTCATCTGATTGGTACTATTATTTTTTTGATATATAAATTATATTATAAATAATTATTAATACATAATGCTTTATGTTTAAATCTCCCAAAATCTAAATTTAAGGGATATGAATAGTTTAAAGCCATATATAAATATTTAAATAAACCTAAAATAGTTAGTATGTTTAATAATATATTAAATTGGGTTTAAAAAGATTAAATGGGCGAATGAATGGATTGAAACTGCTTAATCATCGGTTTATAAGTTTAAATATTTATATTGGAGATAAAACAGATTAAGATTAAAGTTAATGTAATTTTTTAATAAGGAACTTGATAAAATGGTGTTAGTTTTAGACCCTCAAAATGCAGGAATTTCTGGAAACATGGTTTTAGGCGCATTAATAGATATGAATGTAAATGTTGATGAAGTAATTTCAATTATAAAAAGTTATGCATCTCCATTTGGAAATATTGATATTAATATAAGTCAAATTCAAAAATCAGGTATTCTGGCAACGTATGTAGATATTAAATGCGAGGATCAAAATAAAATTAGCTACAGTGAGTTAATTGAAACATTAGATGGGGTCAACCTCAAAACCAATGTTAATATCTTAAATTTTGCAAAAAAGGTGTTTCATACCCTTGCCGTTGCTGAATCAAAGGTTCATGGCACATCAATAGGTAGGGTTCATTTTCATGAAGTTGGAGCTGCCGATGCAGTTGCAGATATTATTGGATCGGCATATTGTTTTTACAAACTTGGATTCAACACCAAAAAAGTTTATGGAATGCCTGTTGCACTTGGAGGGGGTAGAATTAACAGCATGCATGGAAAACTCAGTGTTCCGGCCCCTGCAACCCTTGAAATATTAAAAAATGTTCCTGTATTCGGCGGACCTGTAGGTTATGAACTTACAACACCTACAGGGGCTGCGCTATATGTTAATATGGTTGATGAGTTCTGCAATTTTTATCCATTGATGAACAGTAAGAAGATTGGATATGGTGCAGGAAGTATGGATCTGCCTATTCCTAATGTTTTCAGGATTATATCAGCTGATTCAAGCATTTCTACTGATAATGTCAGTATTTTGGAAACCAATCTTGACAACATCACAGGAGAAGTGTTGGGACATTCATTTAATAAATTTTTAGATGCCGGAGCATTAGATGTCACAATTATTCCGATTTTAATGAAAAAAAATAGGCCAGGACACCTTCTAAGGGTAATTGCTAAACCTGAAGACTGTGATAAGGTTTCTGAAGCTATAATCAGGGAAACTGGAACCCTTGGGGTACGGGTGTTACCTTATGTTCATAGAAATGTGGTTAATAGAGAAATTATTGAGATAAAAATTGAAATTGGTGGAATAGAAAAGGATATACAGATTAAAGTTGGAACTATTGGCAAGGAAATAATAAATTATAGTCCAGAATATGAAGATGCAAAAAAAATAGCTGATGAGATGGGAATACCCCTAAAAGATGTCATGAAAAAGGCTAATGAGTCATTTAAAAAGCTTTTGGATGAATAATAAAAATAAGGATGGTTTAATAATGAAATCGCTGCTTAAACACGTTAAATGGATAATGGGCATATTAATAGCTGTATTGATAGTTCTTTCAGTAATTACAATTTGGAGAGGAGAATTTAATGTTATTATCGGTATAGTTATTGTTCTATTAACTGCAGTAATTGTACTTCTTACTGCATGGGGCTCAATGGAATTTAAGAAAAAAAATAATGAAAAAAAAGTGTTAAGAGCAGTTAAAAATGAGTTAGAATATAATTTGCAGATTTTAGGGCATAACCAGGATATTCTTGATAAAGAACTTAATTTAATAGAAGATAATAAATTTTCTGATAGTCCAAAAAGGAATAAATTAGTATATGAGCCTTTGATGCCTCTTAAAGTGGGTTTCTGGGAGCTTATAATTGTCGATCTTTTCCCTGATGAAATCAAAAAATCAGAACTCTTTGTAAAAATCAGAGACATTGATATGAAGGCAAATAAAATAAATGAATATATAAAAAGCAGGGAAAATTACAAAAATGCCAATATTGAGGCCTATGACATATCTTCAAAGGTTAAAAGATATGATAGGATGTTATTGGAGGACATTGAAAAGCTCAGAAAAGCTCTTATGAAATTAGGAATGCAGATTTATAAGTTATGTTAATTCTGACTAAAAGAGGAATATCATGGATGAAAAGCCAAAAGCAATATCTGTTCTCTCAGGAGGACTCGATTCAACAGTAGCAACAGCATATTTCAATGATAAATATGAAATTCATGCTATAACATTTGATTATGGTCAGAGAAGCGCTAGAATGGAAATAGAATCATCAAGAGCAATATGCGATTTTTTCGGGATTCAAAATACAGTAATAGAACTCCCATGGCTTAAAAGGCTTGGAAAATCAGCATTAACATCTGCTGCTGAGATTCCAAAACTTAAAGCAGAACAGCTGGATGATAAAGAAATTTGCGATGAAACAGCCAGAAAAGTGTGGGTCCCAGGACGAAATGTGGTATTTACAGCCATAGCTACTTCATTTGCAGAAGCAGAAGATGCTGAAATAATAATTGTTGGATGGGATCTTGAAGAAGCTGTTACATTCCCTGATAACTCAAAAGAATTCTTAAATGCATTTAATAATGTTTTAGAAATAGGAACATTTGAATATTTGGAAATTAAAGCTCCACTTATAGAGTTAAATAAAAATGAAATTGTTAAGCTGGGCGATAAAATTAATGCACCAATGAATTTAAGCTATTCATGCTATTTAGGTGAAAAAGAGCATTGTGGTGTTTGTGAATCATGTATGAGGCGAAGAAGAGCTTTTAAGGAAGCTAAAATTATAGATAATACTAATTATATTAATTAAAGCTAATTTAAAATAACTCCACGTTTTATTCACCTTTTTTAAACAACTATTTTATTAAATAGATTAATAGTAGGTGTATTTATTTGAGTGAAAATAAACAAAATAACTCTTCCATTAATCAACTTAAATTAAATTTTAAGGTTATTTTTTTTATGTATTTATCCAATATTTAAGGAATTAGGAGTTTAAAAGTATTCAATGGAAAAAAAATCTTTATTTAAATCCACCATAGACTGCAACACCATAATATTTCCATATTACATCAATATCTTTAAAACCAATTTCACCTAACCAGTTTATCTGATCAACTAATTTTGCAGGGTGATCTTCATCAAGTGATGCAGGTATCCATTTTTCTTCTATTTCTTCTATGCTGATGCTTCTATTCATGAATTCCTTCCATCTGGCAATGTATAAATCATTTAAATATTCGTTTGAGCCTAAAATCACATCAGCATTTAAAAATACGCCCCCATGATTTAGAGCATTATATATTTTCCTGTAGAATCTCTTTTTATCATCATCAGTTGCCAGATGGTGCAGGGCTAATGATGATACAATAACATCATATTTTTCTGGGAAATCAAAGGTATAAAAATCGCCAGTTATATATTTGATATTATCATGATCATTTAATTTAATTTTAGCCATTTTAATCATGTTTTCAGCAAGATCAAGGCATCTAATTTCTGAATTTTCGAATTTTTCCTTCAAGGATTTAGTTATTGTGCCAGTACCACATCCAAGATCAATTACTTTAAATGAATCCGTATTTTTAAAAGGAATTGAACTAACCAGAGCATTAACCATCTGTTTATATTGTGGAATCAATTTTAAAATGAGTTCATCGAATTCTGCCGCTTCTTCTTCAAAATGAGCCTTAACTTTCTTACTTTTCAAATCTATTCACCATAAAAATAATTAAAAAAAGGAGATTATTTAATAACCATTAATGTATCACCGGCATTTACAGTGTCTCCTTCTTCAACAAAGATATCAACTACAGTACCAGAGCCTGAAGCATGAATATCATTTTCCATTTTCATTGCCTCTAAAACAGCAACTACATCTCCCTCATTTACCTTATCTCCTTCATTAACTTTGAGTTTAAGGATCATTCCCTGCATTGTGGAAGTTACTCCTCCTTCAACAGGTCCTGATGGGGCTTGAAGGCTTCCAGCACTTTCAATTTCCATATATCCAATAGGAAGTACTTTAACATTGAAGACTTCACCATCAACATCAACAGCATATTCTGTGGGAACTCCTGATGGTTCTGAAGGTGTTTCTGCAGATTTTGGGGGTGCTAAAGGTTCTTCTTCTGCCTCTCCTTTTAAGAATTTGGGGGCAACGGCAGGATATAATGCATAAGTTAAAATATCCTCTTCTTTTTTGATAATTCCCAGCTTTTCTGCTTCTTCTTTGCATTTTTCAAACTGTGGTTCCAGTAAATCTCCAGGCCTTACGGTTATTGGTTTTTCATCTCCAATAATTTTTTTCCGGATGTCTTCATTAACTGGTGCTGGAGGTTTTCCGTATAATCCTTTTAAGTAATCTTTAACCTCTTTTGTAACAGATTTGTATCTTTCTCCACCCAGCACATTCATAACTGCTTGAATTCCAACTATCTGGCTTGTTGGAGTTACAAGTGGAGGATATCCAAGATCTTTTCTTACCCTTGGAACTTCTTCAAGCACATCTTCATATCTATCAAGTGCATTTTGAACCTTAAGCTGTGAAACAAAATTTGAAAGCATTCCTCCGGGGATCTGGTAAATTAAAACTTCTGTATCCACTTGCTCCGCGATTGGATCTAAAATACTGCTATATTTTTCCCTTATCCCCTCAAAGTATTTTTTAATGTGTGTAAGAAGTTTTAGATCAAGTTCAGTGTCGTAAGGGGTACCCTGAAGTGCTGCCACTATACTTTCGGTTGGTGGTTGTGATGCTCCCCAAGATAATGGTGATATTGCAGTATCTAAAAGGTCTACACCTGCCTGACACGCTGCATAATAACTCATAGGGGTCATACCACTTGTACAATGGCAATGTAAGTTCACAATCAAATCAGTTTCTTCTTTAAGAGCTTTTACGAGTTCATAAGTATCATGGGGAGATATAAGCCCTGCCATATCCTTTATTGCTACTGAATTACATCCTAATACTTCTAATTCTCTTGCAAATTCCACATATTTTTCTAATGTGTGATATGGACTTACTGTATATGATATTACTCCCTGAACATGAGCATCCTGTTCATGCGCAACTTTTATGGCATATTCCATGTTCCGTATGTCATTTAAGGCATCAAATATTCTGAAAACATCAATTCCGTTTTCATAGGATTTTTCGACAAATCTTCGCACTATATCGTCGGGATAGTGTTTGTATCCAACCAGGTTTTGACCTCGAAGTAGCATTTGAAGTTTTGTCTTTTTTATCTCTTCTTTAAGCTGTCTTAGCCTTTCCCAGGGGTCTTCATTTAAGTATCGTATGCATGTATCGAATGTTGCTCCGCCCCAGACTTCCATTGAGAAATATCCAACTTTATCCATCTCTTCAGCAATAGGCAACATATCTCTTGTCCTCATTCTTGTTGCCAGGAGAGATTGGTGTGCATCACGAAATGCTGTTTCAATGATTTTAATCTTTTTCATAATGACCCTCACAATAAGATTCAAAAAATTTAGTATCTCACTATATTTAGTCTTAACTGCCTTATAAATTATCTCAATATATAAACTATGACTATTTAAGTAATACTCTTTAAAATGAATTTTAGAAAATCAGATAAAGCTTTTAATTATACTTAAATTGATGATAAGGATGAAATGGCTTTATAAATGATTTTGAAAAATAAAATCCGAAAGATGGAGAGTTTTTTAAGGTTAATAAACTATTTTACATACTATAAAATCTTTATTTTCATATACTATTTCTGCATATTCTGGAATTAGCTCTTTAATATTTGATTTGATGTCCTTACTGAAATAGAAAAGTGGATAAAATTCTGAACGCACCTTTTTCAGATATATGGATTCATTTTTTGATTGGAAAGTTAGGCGCTTGTCAAAAACCATATAACCTATTTTTTCTTTTTCAAAGAATGAAGGAGGGGTCTGATTATTAAGATATATAAATCCATAATGCAATGGCATCAATGTTTTTGAAGAAATTAGCATTCCAGAATACAAGTTGTTTGTAATAATTGATTTGTTTCTATCTCCATTTTCATTAAACCACTCCATCAAATCTACTTCTGAAGCGCGGGGTGGTGCAATTTGAATATATCCAAATTCAGTTTGCGCTCCGAATTTTGTAATTTTGGGATTTTCTATGGTTAAAACTCCAAAAAAAGTACATAATATAAATATACTTATTAAAAAAAGAGATCTAAACTGCGTTGAGGAAAATCTCTTATGATATTTAAGTTTATAATAGATATGGCTTAAGCCAAATCCACTAAATATTGAGAGAGGTATAAGCAAATAAATTAATACCCTATAGGATATAACATTTATACCAAACCAGTATGCTTTACTTAATAAAAACATGGTTATAATCCATGCAAAAATGAACATATGTTCTTTTTGCATTTTTTTAAGTGCAGTAATTCCACCTATGGCTGTAAATATCAATATCATAGCTCCGAGGGATCCAAAATATCCTAAGGTGCTCATAGATTTATTATATGTTAATGATGTACTGTAGCCCATAACTGTACTCAGCCCTTGTTGTATAATGCTGTGAAATACGTCTGGTCTCAGGAAAGCAAGTCCAATTGCAGCCGCAAATGATAGAGTTATCAGGATAACAAGAAAAGCACCATAATTTTTTAAAACATTTATGTTTTTATTCCAGACTAATTCGAACAATGTAAAAGCAGTTATGATTAAAAAGAGACATAAAGGGGCTGCTAGATGTATTGAGATTATTATTGCGAATATAAATCCTGCAATAAATGCGTATTTTAAAACACCTTCTTTTATTGACCTGTAATAAAAATAAATGGAGATAGGTAAAAATATTAAAGCAAGGTTTTCAGGGATTGGTAAGATAATTCGATGGATTAAATAGCTGGATATTATTAAAAATCCTGCAGATATTCCTGCAATTTTTCCATAAAATTCTTTTGCTATGTAAGATACTGATAAAACAATTGAAGCCGCTAAAATGGGCTGCAGGAATTTTGCAACATCGAAATAATCAATTTTTAATCCAGTAGCTAAAGAAGCAAGTAATAAATGGAAAAGAGGAGGATAACCTATTTTCTGTGAAGGATGTACTAGTGGATTTTCTAATACAAATCCATAGTGTGCATATATTTTTGCATACTGTACATGGTAAATTATATCCCAGCTTAATGGCCACTGGTATTTCAACGTAGGTATTAAAGCTATAAAAAACATTGTAATTGCTGGAATTAATAGTAATATTTTGTATTTATATTTGTTAAAATTCATTGAATCACTTTTCGAGCCTAAAGCAAATTTGGAATATCATTTAAAATTAATATTGGTATGTACTGCATTTAAATTTGACTGAATATTTAATAGTTTTTTGTAATTATTTTGACATTTTTTATTTATTAGTATTTTTTTATAGAATTTGTATAGATTTATGTTATTTAATGTAAAAATTTTTTATTAAAATTAGTTAATTTTGTTACTTTGATTTTTTTTATTCGAAACATTTATATACCAAAAAATACATTTTTTCTTTATCGGAAATAGGAAACATATTTCCGATAAAAAATTCTTTAGAAAACTGTGGTTTTCGAACCACATAAATAAAAATTTATGAGGTCTAACATGGTAAGAAAAGTAGCTATTTATGGAAAAGGTGGAATTGGAAAATCCACAACCCAGCAGAACACAGCAGCCGCAATGGCACACTTTCATGAGAAAAAAGTCATGATCCACGGTTGCGACCCAAAAGCAGACAGCACTCGTCTGATATTGGGAGGTAAAATGCAAACCACCATGATGGACACACTAAGGGAAGAAGGAGAAGAAGCATGTACTCCTGAAAACGTCGTGGAAATTGGATATGAGGGAATTAAATGTTGTGAATCTGGTGGACCAGAACCTGGTGTCGGATGTGCTGGAAGAGGTGTAATTACTGCAATTTCCTTAATGGAAATGTATGGGGAATATGAAAAAGATTTAGACTTTGTATTCTTCGATGTTTTAGGGGACGTAGTATGTGGTGGTTTTGCGATGCCTGTGAGGGACGGTAAAGCCGAAGAAATTTATATTGTGGCATCAGGTGAGATGATGGCACTTTACGCGGCAAACAATATCTGTATAGGTATGGTAAAATATGCTGAACAAAGTGGAGTAAGACTTGGAGGAATAATCTGTAACAGTCGAAATGTTGATGGTGAAAGAGAGTTACTTGAGGAATTCTGTGAAAAAATTGGCACTCAAATGATTCACTTTGTTCCAAGAGATAATATAGTTCAAAAAGCAGAATTCAACAAAAAATCTGTAATTGAATTTGATGAAAGCTGTAATCAAGCTGAAGAGTACAAAACACTGGCCGATAAAATAATCAACAATGAAAATTTCGTTATTCCTAAACCAATGACAATGGAAGAACTGGAAGAACTGGTTGTAAAGTATGGGTTAGTTGATTAAACAAACTATGGAGATTAAAAAATGAAAATGATAAGAGCAATTGTACGCCCAGATAAAGCAGAAGAAGTTGTAGATTCCTTAGCAGAGGCAGGATATGTTGCACTTACAAAAATGGATGTCATTGGAAGAGGTAAGCAAAAGGGAATTCAAATAGATAAAATTTATTATGATGAATTACCCAAAACAATGCTTCTTTTGGTTGCAGAAGAGGAAAATACTGATAAAATCATCAGTATAATAAATGAATCTGCATTTACAGGAAGCTTTGGTGATGGGAAAATATTTGTAAGCCCTGTTGATGAAGCATACACAGTCAGGACAAGATCTGCAGGATTATAATTTAATTAAAACTAATCGGTGTACTTAATGAAAGAAATAATAGCAATTATACGCCCAAATAAGATGGCTCAAACAAAAGAAGTTTTAAGTGCCCTTGGATTCCCTGCAATGACTGCATACAGGGTCATGGGACGAGGAAGGCAAAAAGCAATAATTGGAGAGGTATCCTTTGATATTAATAAGCCAGAACTCCTTGAAGAAGAGGGGACAATGAGATATGTGCCAAAAAGACTTATATCATTAGTTGTGCCTGATGAAGACGCTTCTCTTGTAGTTGAAGCTATAATGAGGGTTAATCAAACCGGACAAATAGGCGATGGAAAATTATTCGTTTGCCCAATAGATGATGCAATAAGGGTAAGAACAGATGAACGCGGAGAAGAAGCAATAATATAATGCTTAATAATGTATTTAAAGACTTATAGTTATTAGGAGAGAAAATATGCCCTTTAAACTTTTTGAAGTTGATAAAGAGATTCCAGATAGAGAACAATTTATTTACATAAAAGATTCAGCGGATCCAAAAGAACATATCCCTAAATGTAATACAACAACCATTCCGGGGTGTATGACCGAACGTGGATGTGCATTTGCAGGAGTTAAAGGGGTAATTACTGGAGCTGTAAAAGACGTTGTCCATGTAGTACATTCGCCAGTAGGATGTACCACATATGGTTGTGGAAGTAAAAGATATCCTACATCTCCTGATCTTCCAGATGGGAGTAAAGTTCCAGTAGATCAGTTTAACCTGAAATATATTATGGGTACAGACCTTAAAGAATCAGATGTGGTTTTTGGGGGAATAAAAAAACTCAGACAATCAATTCTAGAAGCAGCTAAAGAATTTCCATTTGTAAATGCTATTTATACCTATGCAACATGTACTACTGGGCTTATAGGGGATGATATGGATGCTGTTGCAAAAGAATTATCTGAAGAATTAGGTAAAGATGTTGTAGCATTCAATGCTCCAGGATTTTCAGGACCTACTCAATCAAAGGGGCACCATGTTGGAAACCTGACACTATTCAACCGCCTTGTAGGTACAAAAGAACCTCCAGAAACAACACCTTACGATATTAATCTTATAGGTGAGTACAACATAGATGGAGACATTTGGGTCCTACAAAAATACTTTGACGAGATGGGAATAAATATCCTCTCTAAATTCACTGGAGATTGCAGCCACGATGAGATATGCTGGATGCACAGGGCTAAATTAAGTTTAGTAAGATGCCAGCGGTCAGCAACATACATTGCAGATCTTATTGAAGAAAAATATGGTGTTCCATACATGAAAGTGGACTTTTTTGGTCCCAAATACTGTGCAGAAAACTTAAGGGCTGTAGCAAAATATTTCGGCAAGGAAGCAGAAGCTGAAAAAGTTATAGAAAGTAGAATGAAAAAAATACAACCTAAATTAGATTTCTACAAAGAAAAACTCCAGGGAAAGAAAGTATGGGTATTTTCTGGAGGACCTAAAAACTGGCACCTTCCTGAACCATTAAAAGAACACCTTGGAATGGAAACAGTAGCAGTATCAACAATGTTTGAGCACGAAGATGGATATGAAAAAATTAAAGATAGAGTGGATGAAGGAACGGTCATATTTGATGATCCAAATTCACTTGAACTTGAAGAAATCATTGAAGTTTATAAGCCAGATATAATCCTTTCAGGTATAAAAGAGAAATATATAGCTCATAAATTTGGAGTACCATGCGTTTTAATCCATTCATACGAAAACGGACCTTATATAGGTTTTGAAGGATTTATAAACCTGGCTCAGGATATATATGCGGCCATCTATAATCCTGTGTGGAATATGCTGGAATTTGAAGAAGATATAGAAGAAGTCGAAAGTGAGGAGCAGATAGGATGAGCTGTGCAAATGTAATTAAAAAAGAGAGAACTTCTGTAATCAACCCTCTTGTAACATGTCAACCAATGGGAGCAATGTATGCAGTTGCAGGAATAAGAAGAGGGCTTCCATTAGTCCACGGTTCCCAGGGATGCTCCACATTTGTGAGGTACTCCTTCTCACGTCACTTCCGTGAACCATCAGAAATTGCTGTGACATCACTCCACGAAGATGCAGCTGTTTTTGGTGGAAGAAAAAACCTCATATCTGGTATTGGAAATCTCGCAATAAGGTTCAAACCAAATTTAATTGGAGCCATCAGTACATGTTCAAGTGAAATTATTGGAGATGACATGGAGGGTTTCATTAAAGTGGCAAAGGAAGAAATGAAACAGAGGATGGGAGAAAAAGAGGCAGAAAAAGTAAAAATAGTGCCAATAAGCACTCCAAGTTTTGTTGAAACCCACTTCAAAGGCTACGACAATGCAATTAAAGCTCTGGTTGATAATTTGGCTGAAGATCCAAGTGAATCTAACGAAAAAGTCAATATAATTCCGGGAATGGTAAATCCTGGAGATATAAGAGAAATAAAGCATATTCTAAGCTTAATGGGTGCTGAAGGCATCATCTTAACTGATATTTCAGATCCATTTGATTCACCACTTAGACCATCTACAACCGAAATGAAACCATTTTATCCAAAAGGAGGAACTATTGTAGAAGAAATTGCTGATACTTCAAATAGTCTTGGTACAATCTCTTTGTGTGGATATGCAGGCTCTGGTGCTACATCACTCGAGAAAAAATATGATGTTCCAGCAGCTGTTGGCCCAATACCTATCGGGGTTCAAAACACTGACCAGTTCATGAGAAACTTAAAAAAATTCACTGGATTAGAGATTCCAGACACAATCCTGGATGAAAGAGGACTGCTTATTGATTCCATGGCAGATTTAGCATCAAGATATCTGTTTGGACGAAAAGTTGCAATATTTGGAGATCCATCAATAACTTCTGGAATTGCCAGATTTGTATGTGAACTTGGAATGGTTCCTTCAGTAGTCTGTACTGGTGTTGAAAGCAGGGAATTCGTTGAAGAGATGAAAAAAGTTGCTAAAGAATCAGATGGTCCTGTAGATGTACTGATAAGAAGTGATTTAAGAGATTTAGAAACACATCTAGAAGAAGATCCTGTGGACATCATGATTGGCCATTCTGATGGAAGATTATTCGCTAAAGCACTAGATATTCCACTTATAAGAGTAGGATATCCTGTATATGACAGAGTAGGGTATCATAGAGTTCCTATAGTGGGTTACAATGGTGGAATAAATCTCATAGACAGAATAACAAATACGGTCTTTGAAAAATACTATGATGCTGAACACTGGAAGCTTCAGCAGTAAAAAAAAAGAAATGGGAATAAGATGGGACATATTCAAAAAAATAAGCCTAAAAGCCATTTATCTCTCCAAAACATCCAGAATGCAGGGACAAATGAAATAAATATTGATGTCCCTGATTCTATCATTAAAACCCTTGAAGCACGTAAAAATCATATATGCATTAAAAAAGGCGATAATTCAAACCCCTCATGCAATAAAGCCTCAATTCCAGGTACAGTTACACAAAGATCATGCGTATATGGGGGTGCAAGAGTAGTTCTCATGCCCATAACCGATGCAATTCACTTGGTACACGGCCCGATAGGCTGTGCTTCATGTACATGGGATATAAGGGGCAGCAGATCATCCTCTGATGATCTATATAAAAACGGGTTTTCAACAAATCTAGAGGAAAAAGACATAGTATTTGGAGGAGAAAAGAAACTTCTTGAAACTATAATCGAATTAAACAAATTATATAATCCTGCAGCAGTATTCGTATATGCTACATGTGTTGTTGGATTAATAGGAGATGATTTAAAAAGTGTTGCAAGAAAAGCTGAAAGATTAACTAAATGTAGAGTCATCCCTGTCCAATCAGAAGGATTCAGGGCTGTAAATAAATCCCTTGGTCACCAGCTTGCCTGCGATGCAATGCTGGACTATTTAATTGGAACAGATGAGCCTGAAACCATAACAAAATATGATATTAATATTGTAGGAGAATTCAATGTTGCAGGAGATCTCTGGGGCATTAAACCTCTATTTGAAAAGATAGGGGTGAATGTAAGTTGTGCAATTACCGGCGATTCTAAAGTAGAAGACATAGCAAGAGCGCACAGAGCAAAATTAAATGTTGTTCAATGCCAGAAATCTTCCAATCACCTTGCAATGGAAATGGAGAAAAAATATGGAATACCCTTTCTAAAGGTAAACTTCTTTGGAATAGAAGAAACTTCAAATTCCCTAAGAGATGTTGCACAATTTTTCAATAATCCTGAAATGATTAGGAAGACTGAAGAACTTATAAAATCTGAAACTGAAAGATTAAGAGCTGAAATCATCAAATACAAAGAAAGGTTAGCTGGAAAAAGAGTAGCAGTTTATGTGGGCGGTAATAAAGCATGGTCATTAATTAAGGCTTTTGAAGAGATTGAAATGGAAGTTATAATGACAGGAACTCAAAATGGACTTCTTGAAGACTATGAAAGAATTAGAGAAACAGTTAAAGATGGTACACTTGTGGTGGATGATGCAAATTCAATGGAACTTGCACGGCTTCTAAAAAAATACAGGCCAGATTTAATAGTATCTGGAGCAAAGGAGAAATATTTATCATTAAAACTCGGAATACCATTTTGTGACTTTAATCATGACAGAATAACATCCTTTGCAGGATTTCAAGGATTCATAAACTTTGCAAAAGAAGTAGATCGAGCTGTATCCAGTCCGGTGTGGAATTTAACACCTAAAAATTACAGTGGAGTAAAAGAAAATGCAAAATAATACAATGAGTCTAAAAACAGAAAATCAGTGTGTTACAGATAAGAAATTTGCAGTTATAAATCCCTGTAAAATGTGCCAGCCAATGGGGGCTGTTCAGGCACTTTTAGGTGTAAAAGGAGCAATGCCCCTTATTCATGGTTCTCAAGGGTGCAGTACATACATGAGATTTCAGCTCTGCAGACATTTCAGAGAGCCGATTAATGTCTCATCAACATCAATGAGTGAAGGAACAGTGGTTTACGGTGGTGAAGGCAATCTTTTAAAAGCACTTAATACGATCTGGAAGGAATACAACCCAGAATTAATAGGTGTCACCTCAAGTTGCCTCACTGAAACAATAGGGGATGATATGTCTCTTATTATAAAAAAATTCAAAAATTCACATCCTGATGAAGATTTACCACCAATAGTGCCAATCAGCACTCCCAGCTATTCCGGCTCACATGTTGATGGATATGATAAAGCAGTTAAATCATTAGTTGAAAATTTAGCACATCCTGAAGAAAATAATCATAAAATAAATGTTATACCTGGAATGATATCACCTGCAGATATAATGGCAATTAAGGATATTTTAAAAGAACTTGATATGGAAAGTATTTTCATCACAGATACATCTGAATCCCTCAACTCCCCTCTAACTGATGATGTATCATTTTTGCCGGGTGAAGGTACTAAAGTAGATGAAATAAGAGAATCTGCTAATTCCATAGCTACAATATCCTTAAGTAAACATGCCGATTCTGCAGGTGCATTCCTTCAAAAAAAATGTGGAGTTAAATCAATATCTGGTCCTCTTCCAGTAGGTGTACGGAACACGGACCAATTTATAGATTATATCACCAAAAGGAGGAGTATTGAAGTTCCAGAATCAATACAGAGGGATAGGGGGAAAATTATTGACGCCATAGTTGATGCCCATCCCTACAATTATTCCAGAAAAGTAGCATTGTATGGAGATCCTGATGTAGTAACTGGTTTGTCACGTTTTGTATGTGAACTTGGAATGATCCCTTCAGTAGTCTGCACTGGAGTTCAAAGCAGCAGATTTGTTGAAGATATGGAAAAAATTGCGAAAGAAAATAATGTTTCTCCAGTAGTTTTAGCTGGATGTGATTTATACGATTTGCATCAGCAAGTAAAATGCCAAGACATAGAGCTACTTATAGGAAATTCTTATGGTGCAAGAATAGCAGAAGCAGAAAATATTCCTATTTTAAGGATGGGATTCCCAGTTTATGATAGATTAGGGGCCCAAAGAATAAGTATTCTTGGCTACAAAGCAGGGATTCAAATGGTTGACACAATTACAAATATAATGCTTGAAAATTACTATGACGAATCAGGTCACGAGATTATGGAGTTTTAAAGATAATGAAGATAGCAGTTGCAACAAGTGATGGAAAAAATGTAGATTTGCACTTTGGAAGTGCAGAGATTTTTCTAATCTTTGAAATAGAAGAAAATAACGTAAATTTTTTAGAACTCAGAGAAAAACCAAGGGTACAAATAAATGAACATTCAGACAGATGGACTGTATCTTTAAAACCCCTAAAAGACTGTGATGCTGTTTTTTGCAGTAGAATTGGAGATGAACCTAAAGAATCTCTTCAAAGTAAAGGTATAGGAATACTTGAATCTCAAAAGTCCATTAAAGAAGCGATTAAAGATTATATTGAATAAAAAAGGAGAAAAACAAATGGCTAAAGTTGTAATAGATTATGAAAAATGCGATGGTGCAGATTGTGGAGAATGTGCAGATGTTTGCTCAATGGAAGTCCTTGTACTTGAAGGAGATAAAATTGAAATAAAATGCACCGAAGAGTGCAGTTTATGCGAAGTTTGCACTGATGTATGTCCAAAAGATGCCATAAAACTTGAAAATAGTTAAATAAAGTTTTTTTATTTTTTTATTATTTTTATATTCAAGTTATAAATTATAATATTTGGAGGTAATTTTTTGAAAACAATAGTTACAGCTTGTACCCGTGATTGCCCTGGCGCATGTAGTGTTATTGCCCATGTAGAAAATGGTAAAGTGGTTAAATTAACAGGAAACAAAGAACATGATTTTACAGCAGGACTTTTATGTGGTAGTACAAAAAATTACCTTAAAGATCACTTTTATAGTTCAAAAAGAATATTAAATCCTCTTAAAAAGGTAAATGAAGAATGGAAGAGAATAAGTTGGGATGAAGCTCTTGATATTGCAGCATTTAAACTTAAAGAAGTAAAAGAAGAATATGGGAGCACATCTATTCTTTACTATCAGGGCTTTGGAGCTCGTACAGCACTTAGAATTATCAACCGAAGATTCTTCAACGCATTTGGAGGAGTTTCAACTCTCTATGGTACGGTCTGTGGAGGAATTGGCCAGGCAGGTCAGGAACTTGATTTTGGAGAAAGAATTTCTCACGATCCGTTTGATCATTTAAACAGTAAGAATATAATCATTTGGGGCAGAAATCCAGCAGTAACAGATATTCATCTATGGAGAATACTTAAAGAAGCAAGGAAGAATGGAAATAAACTTATTGTAATAGATCCAGTTAAAACAGACACTGCAAAAAGAGCGGATTTATTTTATCAGCCGTCTCCAGGCTCAGATGCGTTTCTTGCAATGGCATTATCTAAAATTCTATTTCAGGAGAACCTCATAGATTCTGATTTTATATATAACCACAGTAAAAACTTCGAAGAATACAAAAAGATTATTGATAGATTTTCTTTAGATTATCTTAGAAAAAAATGCGATATTTCAATAAATGGACTTGAAGAACTGGCACGAATCTATGCTGATGGCCCGAGCAGCATAATTTTAGGTTGGGGAATGCATAGATATTTGAAGGGTCATCAAACATTTCGAATGATCGATGCACTTGCTGCAATTTCTGGAAATATTGGTATTTCTGGTGGGGGGGTTAGCCAGGGGTTTGAAGAATTTGGATATTTTGATAATTCTCTTGAAGGAGCAGAACTTAGAGATGAATCAAGAAAACTACCAATGCCAACAATTGGTAAGGCTATTTTTGAATCGAAAGATCCAGAGATTAAACTAATTTTTATAAGTGCAGGCAATCCTGTTGCTATGAGTCCGAATTCAAAAAAGGTCAAAAAAGCATTTGAAAGTGTTGATTTTATAATCGCAGTTGATCATGTTTTGAATGATACAACAGAACTTGCAGATTTATTTTTACCAGCAACAACATTCCTTGAAGATGAAGATCTTCTTGGAAGTTATGGAAGTAATTGGATTACCCCAATAAACCCTGCTGTAGAACCCCTTGGTAAAACCCGATCTGAATTGTGGATATTCCAACAGTTAGCTCGAAGACTTGGATTTGAAGATAAAATGGAGGGAACCCCAAAAGAATGGCTTTCAAAACTTGCTGAACCATTAATAAATCAAGGTTTTTCACTTGAAGATCTTCAAAAAGCACCAATTAGAGTACCTTCAGCTCCAAAAACACCTTATGAAACTAAAAAATTTAAAACTCCTTCAGGTAAATTTGAATTCATTAAAGAATTTGAGCATGAAGATAATTTTAATAGAGAATTTCCACTTAGATTAATCTCAGTAATGCCTAAAAAGTGGATATTATCTGGGATTCCGGAAAATGAACATAAAAATGGTATTTTGGAACTTCAAGTGCATCCTGATGTTTTAAAAGAGATGAATATCAATGATGGGGATGAAGCATTGCTTGAATCTTCTGTTGGGCGTCTTATTGTTAAATTAATTGGAAATGAAGAAATTAGAAAAGATTATGTCCTTGCACAAAATGGGGGATGGTTAAAATACAATAAATGCGTTAATGTTTTAACAAAAGACATGATCAGTGAGCTTGGAAATGGAACACCTTATAATGAAACATTTGTAAGACTTAGAAATATTAATTAATCAAAAAAAGTTTTTTTGGGAATTTATCTTTCCCTTTTTCCTTCTATAAATTCATTCACCATTTCATATGCTTTTTCATCCTTGAATTGTTGTGGCGGATGTTTCATGGTGTAAGCTGAAATTGAGGTTAACTGGCCACCAATACCCCTTTCAAGGGCCAGTTTACAGCATCTTATAGCGTCAATTACGCATCCGGCGGAATTTGGTGAATCTTCAACACTTAACCTTAATTCAATGTTCATGGGCACGTCGCCGAAGGTTTTTCCTTCCATTCTGAGGAAACATAATTTATTGTCTTTTTGCCATGGGACGTAGTCGCTGGGTCCGATATGAATGTCAGGGTCATCAAGTCTTTCAGCAAGTACAGATTGGACAGCTTCGGTTTTTGATTCCTTTTTTGAATCGAGTCTATCTCTATTTAGCATGTTAAGGAAGTCAGTGTTTCCTCCAGTGTTTAACTGGTATGTTCTTTCTAATTTGACTCCTCTTTCACGGAATAAATTAGCCAATGTTCTGTGAGTTATTGTAGCCCCGATCTGGGCTTTTATATCATCACCTACAATTGGGATTCCTTTTTCTTCAAATTTTTTAGCCCATTCATCGTTGCTTACAATAAAAACAGGCATGCTGTTTATAAATGCAACTCCGGCATCAAGGGCGCATTGTGCATAGTATTCAACTGCTTTTTGGGAACCTACAGGAAGATAATTTACCAGTATTTCAGCACCACTTTGTTTTATAACCTCTACGATATCAGATTCTGGCTCCCTGGAGACTATAAATGTGTAATCATCGTCATAGTTCTCCATATGGGGGGCTACTCCATCGAGAACTTTACCCATTGATACTTTAACGCCTGTTTTTTCGATCTTCGGGCAAAATACTGTTGTACAATTTGGCTTTGCAAAAATAGCTTCACTAATATCTTTTCCTACTTTTCTCTCATCTATATCAAAAGCAGCTACAACTTCTATATCGCTTGGTTTAAAGCCGCCGATGTCCCAGTGCATTAAACCAATTGCATCTTCACCCTTTTTATCTTTATAATAATGAATTCCCTGTATTAAGGAACTTGCACAATTACCAAGCCCAATTATTGCTATTTTTATCTTCTCCAAATGTAACACCCTCTAAAACACTATTAGAAATGTTGATGTACCTATCAATATTATATAAAATTAATATCACAATTTTATTTTATTCTTCTATTTCTATTTTATTTTTCAAGTTATTATATTCTCTTTTAAGAGAGAATTAGCTTATTATACTATTAAATGTTTCGATCAACCTATGATTAGTATTATAATTAATAACTATTTAAATTCAACTAAAAAAGTTATTATAATTTAATTTTAGGCTTTTAATATATTATTTTTTTGTTTATATGGAGATAAATAAAAATGGAAAAAAATTAAAATAAATATTTTATTTTAAAAATTAAAGAACTCTGCAGACTCAAAGACCATAATGCCAAAATAACCAGCTGTTGTAAGTAGAATACTCCACAAAATAATCCCTATGCTCATCCAGATTAATAATGGTCTTTTTTCAGCACCTAAAACAATTCCAAGTCCTGACCCTAGTGGTGCACCGAAAAAAAGTGGAGATAAAAGCCCTAATCCCACTATGCCGTATTTATTCCATATTTTATAATATTTTCCCTTTTTCAGATCCTTTTTCCCACCATAAAACCATTTGAAAAATTTTTTCCTTAAATTATCTCCAAGACTCAAAACTATAACAGAAGCAGAAATTGCCCCCAATGCAGATACTGTTCCTATAATAAATGGATTAATTTTAAGTGCTAATCCGATGAGTATTCCAGCCCACAGCTCCAGAAAACTTGTTCCAAAGACCACTAAAATTCCAGTTACAGTTTCCATATTCATTATAGTCATTTTAATAAAAATACAAAAGGATGTTAAATATTCTTCCAGTATCTATATTACATTTATGGTCAGGAAAGTGAATATCCACCATAATATAACATAAACAGTCATGCTGACAAATGGTAATTTTCTAAATTCAATTTTGGACATTTTAGAGCCTACATACCAGCTTAAAACTATTAATATTATAAGCAGAAGGCTATTTAAGAGTCCAAGTATGTTCAGGGGATTCTGGAACATTACTACAGCCCATACAACGGTGATAATTATAATCCCCATCCATATGGGTAGCCTTAGAGCTCCATTAACTTTAAGGGTTAGTTGAGTTAGTTCTTCTGACTTTCTTGCCTTTATCAACATTATAAACAGGACCATTGTTGATCCTAGTGCCAGAATTATTCCCACAAATTCAAAGAAGAGTTTTGTAACTGGTTTACCAAAGAACTGTTCCTTTAAGATGGGTAATGCTATTATGGCATTTATTGATTCATCAACTGGAAATGCCTCTATTTTTCCAATTGCAATTGAATATTTCCCCTGATTATTTGAATTGAAGACTTTTAAAATGTAAGTGCCTGCAGGGACATTTTTTGTTGCTTCGGGCCCTTTTAAATAATTGTCGCCCCCAAATTCTTCAAAGTAAGGTTCCCATGTGCTGTTTGTTCCATTTAATGTTAATATTATTTCTCCAGAGGAATCAGTAACTTCTGCTGAGGGGAAACTACCCCCAATACCAGGCCCTGCAGGTACTAATAGATTAATGTACAGTTCAAAGGGTTTATCTGAAGTTATCCTGTAGTAATCAGGGTTTCCTTTTAACTGGCCGTAAAATGCCTGTGATATCTCAGGATTCTGTACATCTATCGGGTTCTGGATAGAAGTATTAGATCCTGTTCCGACTCTTGGCTGGTGTGCACATACTGAACAAATTGACAAGAATAAAATAAAAAACAATACAACGGACTTTAAGCTAAAAAAAGAGGGTTTTTTATTAATCATATTATATAATGAGACATAAATAATTAATAAATATTTTCATAATTTTAATTATTTAATATCAGAAATTGTTATAAAAAAATAAGTTGATGGAGTACTTATTCAATCTTTCTGTAAGGTCAGAACTATTCTCTCAATTAAAAGCCCTAATCATGTTAATATCCTAAAAATAGGGGATTTTTTATAATATATTAGGTAAGATATGATTTTAATTTATTTTTTTCTTTTTTTGGCGCAAGAATAAGCAAAAAATGTCTTAAAATACTTATGAGATTAAATAAATAAGTATAATAAAAAGAATAAATTAAGGACAATATTTAATAATTAAATTTAATTGGGGTGTTAGTTTTTTCACTTATAACTGTTGTTGAGGGTTTTTTCATGAATTATGGGGCTTTAGGAGTATTTTTGGGCTCCATACTTGAACAAATAGTTGCCCCTATCCCATCAAGCATTGTTGTATTGGGTTCAAGCTTTTTTATAATGAAGGGAAATCCTTTATCTTTAGGGGCTATGGGGAGGTTATTTTTAAATGTAGTAATCCCTGCAGCACTGGGAATAACCACAGGTTCCTTGGTGTACTATTCTTTATCTTATAAAATCGGAACACCATTTATTAAACGTTCAGGAAAATATTTGGGAGTTTCTGTTGAAGATGTTCAGAATGTGGAGAAAAGGGTTAAAAAAAGTCAATATGAACATCTGTTTCTTTTTGCTGCCAGATGTATTCCGGTTATACCCAGTATAGCTGTAAATCTTTTTTGCGGCCTTGTTAAATATCCTCTAAAGAAATATTTGGTTATAACATTTTTTGGGGCAATGATACAGGCTACCATACTTGGAGTTGTCGGCTGGCAGCTTGGAAATGCATATATTAAATATGTAAACAGTTTATCTGCCTTAACTGATATAATAACTGTAATTATCATTTTAGGCATTATTTTCTATATTTTTAAAAAAAGAAAGGAAATGAAAAGGGAGAAAGATTAAGAAAATAGCTTATTTTAAAATTAATAGTAATAAATATTAATAATAAACTAAAATATTATATAAGGGCTTTTTTGAGTAATGTATAGG
Organism: Methanobacterium sp.; assembly: GCA_030017655.1. Taxonomy (NCBI): domain Archaea; kingdom Methanobacteriati; phylum Methanobacteriota; class Methanobacteria; order Methanobacteriales; family Methanobacteriaceae; genus Methanobacterium; species Methanobacterium sp. Next base: position 70,847 of record JASEIM010000001.1, read on the forward strand.
AGATGAAAAGTATGGGAGAAGGAGGAAATGTTTTATTAGGTATTTTAGCAATAATTTTAGGTATTTTAGTGATTGCATTCCCATTATTCAGCGTATTTACAGCAAGCGTGCTTGCAGGATTTGCCGTAATATTTTTGGGTATCTGGCTACTGGCCCAAAGCTTTGGAACATGGAGCAAAAGTAAAGCAGCGAGTATTGCATTTTTAATACTTGGACTCATTGCTATAATTGGTGGAATTGGTTTATTTGGCAGTATACTTGCATTCAGTCTCTTAGCGAGCTTCTGGCTCTACTTTGCAGGTTTCTTCCTGATCATTTCAGGTATAATGTCATTCTTCACCAAAGAAGGAACTGCTGGTAAAGGAGCCGGTGGATTTGGTATTATTTTAGGTATATTATACATTATACTGGCTATTTACGCATGGAACCCATATTATCTGGCTTTATTAATAGGAATCTGGTTAATCATAGATGGTATAACACTGTTTTTTGTTAGTCCATCAGTAATGAAATTAAATGTTCCAGGAGAATAAATTTTAAAGCCAAAAAAGCCCTTTATTATTTCAAATGATAATTAAGTGATATTATGGCTCAAGAAAACCAGAATAAGTGGGGCGTAGTGATAGTTGCATGTATGGCGATTTTTATTATAGTTTTAGATTCATCTGCAATGAATGTAGCAATTACTACATTGGTAGTAGAATTAAATACAACTCTATCAGTTATTCAAGCAATTATAGCTTTATATGCACTTATAATCGCTTCATTTATGCTTTTAGGCAGTAAACTTCAGGATATCCTGGGTAGAAAAAAGACTTTTCTTTTAGGATTAGGTATCTACGCTACTGGAACAACCATAGCCACTTTAAGCCTTAATGCAGGGATGCTACTTATAGGATGGGCTGTTTTAGAGGGCATTGGTGCTGCAATGATTTTGCCCGCAACCACAACAATAGTAGGGGCCAGTTATAAAGGTAAGGACAGGATAACTGCTTTTGGTATTTGGGGGGGCATAGCAGCGGTGGGGGCCGCGATAGGTCCGATAGTAGGTGGAATTTTCACTACATACTTAACATGGAGGCTAGTTTTTGCTTCAGAACTGATATTTGTTGCGTTAATCTTAATTTTCAGGCATTATTTAACTGAATCTAAACCAGCATTGAAATGGAAAGATTTAGACATTGTTGGAGCGTTGCTTTCCATCTTTTCTCTGATTTTAATTGTCCTAGGAATTTTATTACTAACAAAACCCGAATACTGGGCTTACGTAGCAACATTACTAATTTCAGGATCTATTCTGTTTTTAATCTTTTTGTTATGGCAGAAAAGGAGAATTAACAAAGATTTAGAGCCTTTATCTGATATTTCTCTTCTAAAAAATCGTTTATTTGGGTTGGGTAATTTAAATTCGGTTATTCAGCAAATCCCTCTTGCAGGATTTCTCTTTATAATTCCTGTATTCTTGCAGCAGGTGACTAAATTAAATGCATTCAATACTGGGCTCGCGCTTTTACCTGCATCAATTACTATACTGTTATTCTCACTTCTTGGCGCGAAGTTATCATCAAAATTAAATTCCAAATATATCTTAATGATTGGTTTTCTTATTTCAGCAGCAGGAACTTTCATATTAGGCGGAGTATTCAATTTAAATACCCAAATAGTGGATATTGTGCCAGGTACAGTTGTATTTGGTGTCGGAATAGGTCTTTTACTTTCACAGCTGACTAATCTTACAATGTCTGCTGTAAGAACTGAACAAGAAACAGATGCCTCAGGTTTCCTGAACGCGTTTAAAAATTTGGGTTATTCAATGGGTACAGCTTTAATTGGGGTTTTACTTTTAATTGGAGTATTTTACGGCCTTTCAGCCGGAATAGAAGCATCTGGTCTGGCCGAAAACATGACTACTGAACAGATACAGGATAGTCTCTTTAATTATGTGGAAACAATGCAAACAGAACCGCCACAAATACCTTCAGAATTAGTGCCGCAAGCCACCCAAATTATTGATTCCACGATAAGCTCTGCAATGAAACAAACATTCAACGCACTTACATTAATACTGCTTTTAGGATTTATTACAAGTATTTTTATACCAAAAAACAGAGAATTAAATCCATAAATAGCTTAAGATGATAGTATGCAGAGAAATTTCAAAGTAATCTTCAATGTTTTTTTATTCATTTTTATCTTTATTGATGTTGTTTTTTTAATTTTTATTACTTTAGATTTTGCTTTAAGTTTAAGGCCATCCATGCTGGAATTCATTAGATATGATTTGATTGTATCAATTCTAATAATTCTACATGTTTTATTAAGAATGAATAGGGAAAAAAATAGAAGGCAATATCTGATTAAAAACTGGATAGATATTTTTGCAGTGGTACCGGTAGCATTTATTGTAATATTATTATCATCAGAACCTGCTTTAATCATAGTAGCATTGTTTTTAATCAGAATTTATGCTTTAATTAGATATTTACTAAAAATAAGGTCAATAATAAGATTCACTGAGAAAACAAAATTGGATATTGCTACATTTCTTCTTCTGGGCACTTTTATATTTGGATCTTTAATCTTCTTTTGGGTAGAGTCTCCAGTTAATCCACAAGTTACAAATCTCGATAGTGCAGCGTTTTTCATGATTGTATCCATGTCAACAACAGGTTATGGAAATATAGTTCCTTATACAAGTATAGGTACATTGGTATCTGCAATAGCGATAATTATTGGTATTGGTTATACAGGATGGGTTACTGCAGCGATAGCGTCTTCTCTTATTGAAGAGTTAAGAAAAGAGAGAAAAGAAGAAATTAAGAAACAGAATGCAGCAATGAAAAATATTATAGAAAAACTAGATAAAATAGAAAAGGAACTGGAAGAAATTAAAAATTCAAAAGGATGATGCTGGAGCTAATATGGGCATTTACAGTCTTTCCTACAAAAACTTACGTCGAAACTGGTGGAGAAATACTTCAACAGTTTTACGAATAGCATTTGGCGTAATTGTACTTTTAATACTGGTCAGTTCAGGAATCGGGATTAATACATTTCTTGGTGAAAATCAAACTGCTGGTGGAACACCAATTTCAAATGACAAAGCTAATACGGGAGCTAGTAATGCTTTAAATGCAATGAATAATTATGTTAATTCTATATTAGGTGCAGAACTTTCTAATTCACAGATTATAAATGGTATCAGGAGTATTTTAAGGAATATTATTTCTTTTATAGATTTGATGGCCAGTATAGTGTTTTTAGTGGGTATTTTTGGAATAACATATGCCATGGATCTTAATTTGCTTGAGCGAAAAAGAGAAATAGGCTTATTAAAGTCTCTTGGTTTTACAGAGCTGCAGATAATGTTAAGTCTACTTTTAGAAGCCTCTTTACTGGGTTTTATAGGTGCCGTAATTGGTACAGTGTTGGTGATTATAGGAATAACTATTTTATCTAACGTAATTAATATTGGGCTTCTTTCAATTGTAATGCCGTTATGGCTTCCATTTGGAACTATATTAATTACTTCAGTACTTAGTGCAACAATAGCAGTATTTTCTGTATGGTATAATACTAAACAGGATCCTATGGGGGCTTTACGGATATGAATAACATCATCTTAGAATTCAGGGATGTATGGAAAACTTACGGTAAGGAAAAAACAAGAATAAACGCTTTGAAAGGTATAAACTATTCTTTAAAGAAAAATTCTGTAAATCTAATTTTAGGCCCCTCTGGATCTGGAAAGACAACTCTCTTAAATATTGCAAGCTTAATAGATACTCCTTCAAAGGGAATAGTGAAAATAAAGGGTAGAAACACTTCTGATTTGTCTAAATCAGAAAGAAGTAGGATTAGAATGAATGAAATTGGAATTATTTACCAGAGAGCTAATTTATTCCCTTATTTGAACATTTTAGAAAATACAATGCTTCCAATGATTTCGCCGGATAAAAATAGGGCATTAGAACTCCTAAAAAACATGGGCATAACTGAAATAAATAAATTTCCCGAAGAGCTTTCTATAGAAGACCAGCAGAAATCTGCACTTGTAAGGGCAATGATTAATGATCCCTCACTTATTTTAGCCGATGAACCAACTGGAGAACTTGATTCGGATGGTACGGACATAATAATGGAATTAGTAAAGGATATGGGGCATAAAACTATAGTTTTAATTGCATCAAACAATTCTGATTTAGTTAAATATTCTGATAATTTATTTTATCTTAAAAATGGAAAATTAGAAAAAAATTAATAGAAAATTTATTTGTTTATTCAGCAATCCATCATTTTTAAGTTAAATTATTTATTAATTAAAACAGATATATTATTAATTATTTAATTAGTGAGAAAATGATGGAATTAAAAAAATCTTCATTCTTCAGCCAGACTTTGATTTTAACGATAATAATCATTGTTCTTGCGGGATTAAAGTTTATAGCTCCTGTTATAGGGCCTATATTCCTCTCAATCTTTTTTGCAGTAATTATCACTCCATTTTTAAGGTGGCTTACAGGAAAAGGATTATCATACAGACTATCATTCCTAATTACTATAATTTTAATCACTGTTGTGGGCGTAATTCTTATTGTATTTCTTTTTTTCACTTTAAACCAATTACAGGGCCAGATATCCAGTTATGTAGTTAATGTAAACATAGAATATAATGAAATAGTTAACACACTGATTAGAAATCTGGCAACAAATATTGATCTTTTAAATTTGGCAAATATATTCACTGATGGAATTTTTGTCCTTATTGCAACATTATTTTTAATATATGAGCTACCAAAGTTAAAATCAAGGCTTAGAGGAAGTTTAGGATATGATAAAGATTCTTTAAACCGTATTTTTGAAACGGCTGATGCTTTCATTGATTATTTTGTAATAAGGCTTAAAGTGAACATATTTACTGGTTCAGGAATTGCAATAATTCTACTTCTTTTAGGAATTGATTTTTCAATTTTTTGGGGAGTTTTAACGGTTGCATTAAGTTTTATCCCATATATAGGACTACTTCTTGCGGCAATTCCTCCAGCGTTAATTGCATGGGTTCAATATGGAGTTTATGGCGCTCTTCTGGTTTTAGTCATCTTTTCCGTTGTTAACACCATTGCAGAAAATATCATATTTCCCCGACAAGCTGGAAAAGGGCTCCAACTATCTATTTATGTGGTTTTTGTTTCGGTATTCTTTTGGGGATGGATTTTAGGGGGAACAGGAATTTTCCTTGCAGTACCTTTAACATTAATTTTAATTCAATACCTTGAATACTTTGAAGAAACTCGATGGCTGGCTAACATCATGAAAAGCAGTTATTCTGATAAAAAATCCATAAAATAACATTATAAATAAATCTAATCTGTAAATCTATCTAAAACATGATTAAAAGCTCTTTGTGATGAAGAAGCAAAAGACTTAATTAAAACTATTGGCTCAGAAAGAATATTATTCGGTTCTGATTATCCATGGGCTAATCCCAAAAATGATATTAAAGGATAAGAAGCTTAAAGATTAGTAATAATGATAAAAAGTTTATATTGGGTGAAAATGCTGCAAAATTGTTCAATTTGAAGAGGTATTAAGATATGAAATTTAGAGAAATCATAGGGGAGCTCAAATCCCTTTCCAATCCAGAAGACATTGAAGGGATGGCCAGATTTGGGATAAACTCAAAAAAAGCATACGGCGTAAGAATGCCTGAATTAAGGCTTATGGCCCGTAAGACAGGTAAAAATCATGAACTTGCAGAAAAACTATGAAAACATGGATATAAGGAAACCAGAATCCTTGCAAGCATAGTTGATGATCCTGAAATGGTCACAGAAGCCCAGATGGAGGAATGGGCCGTTGAATTTGACTCATGGGACGTCTGCGACCAGTGCTGCATGAACTTATTCCGTAAAACTCCTTTTGCCTATAAAAAAGCATTTGAATGGAGTATGCGAGATGAAGAATTTGTTAAAAGAGCTGCTTTCACATTAATTGCAACATTGGCAGTTCATGATAAAAAAGCAGATGATTCTAAATTTGAACAGTTTTTCCCCATTATATTAAGAGAGTCATCAGATAACCGAAATTTCGTTAAAAAAGCTGTAAATTGGGCTTTGAGACAAATTGGAAAACGAAACCTATATCTGAATAAGAAGGCAATTATATTGGCTGAAAAAATCAATAAAACTGAGAGTAAAAGTGCTAAATGGATTGCAAAAGATGCTTTAAGAGAATTAAAAAGTGAAAAAATTCAGATCAGGTTAAAGATATAAATTAGATTTTGCCCTGAATCTTGATTTAGCAGCTAACCAGATCATTTCCCGACTTTTATATTTAATATATTCCACATATTCATCAGTAACATCATCTATACAACTGCTTATGGTAACTACTTCAATAATGGAAGATATATACTCTAACAAGTCTTCTTCATCTACATATTTACTTTTTTGAAGATTATGTTCCAAAAAATACATTCCGGCAATATCAAAATCTTGTTCAGTAGAAATAATCTCCATATATTTCTTTTTCATCACTAAATCCCCTCTATACCCTAATTATAATGTTTAGCATCAATAATATAAATATAACTGAATAATTTCGGAATAAATAGTGATAAAATAGTAATAAATAAAATATAAAAGCTTAAAAAAAGCAAATTCTATCTAGTCTATGTTTAATTCTAAGTTTTGTACTAAATTTTACAATAAAAATTTATTAAGGGTTTTTAAGAGCTACAATACTCTCAACATCAACTAATTTCCAGACTAATGCTCTTTCTCCTTTAATTAGAGATTCGGGAGTTTCTTCAGGGGAATATCCAAGGGCAGCAAGGGCTTTACCGGATAGTTTTTCTTGAATCATTTTTACGAATTGTTTTTTGGTTTCTTCTACCTCTTTTTGTTCTTGAACTTCAATAATACGGCCCTGCAGTGTTACGAATTTATAACTGGACATATCTTCGTTATATTTTTCAATTTCTACAGCTACATTCGGATTATTTTTGAATAATCCGATCTTTTTACCGTAATTTGTAGATAAGAAATAGATAAATTTATTTTTTTCATCAAAAACATACATAAAGGGCGCAATATAGGGATAATCCTCTCCTTTAAATGCAATTCGGCTCACATGATTTTCACTTATTAATTTATCATATTCTTCCTTTTTCATTGATGGAATTTTCACAATGCTCATGGATATCACCTTGATAATATATTAAACCATATTAGGATAAAAATTTTACTAAATAATTGTAGTATTTAAATAAAATCACTGCATAGATAATTGAAAATAAAATTTTGATATCAGAGGACATCATATCATTTAAAGATATATTTACAGGCCTTAATTCCTTACTTTATAATTTAAACTCCTTCACAGCGTTTATCACCATGAAAGGATCATCAGAGACAACACTGCTACCATATAGTTCCATAGCACCAATATCTGCAGTAGATTTAAATATACTTCCTCTATCAACAATATGTATCACATAAGGAAACATTGTTTCACGGGATTCGGGACATGAAATTGCCATATTAAAGCTGTTTACTCCTAATTTATCAATATAACATCTTAAAACTCTGTAAATCGCTGCTTTTATATCATCTTTTTTTGATGGATTTTCTTTAGAGATAATAATGAATTCTTTCTCTTTAAGAGGTGTAAGGCTTGCAAAGCCATTTACATCTTCTAAAGCAAGTCCCAGTGTATTATGTGCATTGTAAATGTCTTTGAAGTAATTTCTACCGGTTAATCTCATGTAATTGAGGAACATCTTCCTTAAAATAGCTATTTTTGCATAAGGAACATCTTTTGCCATTAATATCTGGGCATGACCATGTACCTGGGATGCTCCTGCTTTTGGAAGGCAATTCCACAGGAAAAATGGATATTTAAACTGTTTATCATGACTATTAACTTTTTTAAACCATTTAAAACCAGTATCTATATAATCAGAGAGTTCTTCCAGGGTAAAATCGAGTGGATTGTGCTTTTCAAAAAAAATCATGCTGCTCCATGCATCATATTTTGCAATATTTGCACCGGTTACACAATATTTGCCTTTAATCCGCCCCAAAATGTCTTCAGGTGTGTATTTTTCAGGCTCGCAGAAATCACATCCCTCTTTTGATTTTTCAATATACTCATTTACTTCTTTTTTTTCGTTTTGAAGTTCATCAGGTCTCATTCCTGGCCTGCTTGCCCTTAATGAATTGAAAAGAGACCCGCTTCCTGTCCATTTATTATATGTTTTAACTACTTTCTGGGTTTCTATTCTTTTTATTACTTCATCTGCAGTCTCTGTAATGTTTCCATCTTCATCTTTATTTCCAAAATATGATCTTACTTTATCTTTAAATGTATAGGGAATTTCCATCTTACCTGTGGCGCTTGAAACCTGAAATATTGATTTAAATAATTTATAGGAATCTTTATCCTTTTCTTTAAGTTCATTTATCCTATCTTCCAGATTTATAATGGAATTCATATATTATCTCCTTAATGAGGTTAATCTTTTACCAGAGGATATCCTGCGGCTTTCCAGGCACGTATACTTCCCAGGACATTGGCAACTTCTTTATATCCATTAGTTTTCAGCACACTTGCTGCAATACTTGCCCTGTTTCCTGTATCACAATATACAACAATGTATTTATCATCTGGAACTTCTTTTAAATGATCTTTTAAATCTCCCACATAGATATGATGTGATCCTTCAATATATCCCTCTTCACGCTCTCCAATTTCCCTTACGTCAATTATAAATAGGGATTCATCACTCTGTCGTTCTTTTAAGTCATGTACAGACCATGTATCTATTTTCTCGATTTTTTCCCCACTATTGGCCCAGAGGGTGAACCCGCCAGCTAAATATCCATAGATATTATCGTATCCAATTCTTATCAGATACCTTGCAATCTCATCTATAGACTGGTTATTTTCATCGATTACAATGATTGGATCTTCGTAATTGAGCATCCATCCTGCAAAATAGGTTAATCCACGTTTCCAGATATTTAATGTCCCTGAAACATGTCCTCCAGCAAAACTGGCAGCCATTCTAACGTCAACAACTTGAGAAGTTCCAATATGTTCTTTAAATTCAGTTATACCCAATGGCTTTAAATAGGGAAGCCTGCAAAGTAGGGGAGCACCATCTTTATTGTATACTTCCATTTTTTTAAAGTATGGGGCTTTAACCATTTTTTCATTTAATTTATGTTCAATAAATTCTTCCTTAGATTTTTGAAGCATTGGATTAGTTTTTTTCTCGTATCCTATCGTTGTAAATTCACTTTCTCGGATATCTTTTCCACATACAGAGCCGGATCCATGGGCTGGAAATACAAGAACATGATCTCCTAGGGGGATGATTTTTTTATGTAAGCTATCATAGAGTTTCCCTGCCATTTCTTCTCTTACATCATCTCCATAAATATCTGTTCGGCCAACTTCGCCTGCAAAAAGGGTGTCCCCTGTAAAAATAATATATGCATCATCTGAAACTGCTTTATCTTTTAATAAGAGGGATATGCTTTCACGGGTATGTCCTGGAGTTTCAATAATTTCCAGTTCAATATCACCTATCTGGAATTTGTTTCCCTCTTCTACAATGTTCCCATAATTAAAATCTAAATTTTTACTATGATATATTGGGGCCCCTACTCTTTTTGAAAGCTCCATTGAGCCTATAACATAATCTTCGTTACAGTGAGTTTCAAATATGTGGGTTATTTGCATTTCATGCTTTTTAGAGTAATTTATATAGGAATCACAATCCCTTCTTGGATCAATTACTGCAGCTTCCCCTTTTGATCCTATAAAATATGATTTATGGGCTAATCCTTCGCTTTTAATTATCTCAAGTATCATCATATCCACCATTTGCTTATTTAAAGCAATTAATGAAATATTTATTTAATCCCTGCTTTAATGGGGGCAATTCTATTATTATTTTATAATAAAAAACATATATAATTTGTGAATAATATGGGCTAGAGTGACAAAAATAGTTTAAATCTCCTGCAAATATGCCCTAAATGATATAATAGTTTAAGAATGGTTTTACACTTAAAAAATAGGAATTTTAAAGTAATTATTTTTTATTAGAGTTAATGAGTGAAATCACAACTTTAAGGAATAATTCACGCTTTTTATCAGCTGATAATCCATCATATACATCTAAAAGTTTATTTGCTTCAAAAAGATGGTTTTCTATCACATTTTCAATTAAAAACTGTTCTGGTTCTTTATCATCTTCATTTGGCTGCACTTTAGAGAAAAAGCATCCGCCCATGCTCATTTTGTACTCATCAACAATTGAATTAACATCAATATCTTCTTTTTTCAAATAATCACCATTTTTTAAACATACAAAATTAGATTTATACAACTAAATATATATTTCTTTAATAACAAATAATAGATGGATAAGAAAATAAAGGAAATATATCTTTTTTAATAATAAAAATATTACTATATCGTTTTAATATTAAAATTCCGGATATATAAACCCATCAGTGATTAAAATGGAGAATATTATAGAAACTTATGATATTACAAAAAAATTCGATGATTTTACAGCGGTTGAATCTGTAAATTTAGAAGTTGAAAGAAACAGTGTATATGGTGTTTTAGGGCCGAATGGGGCGGGAAAAACCACACTTATTTCAATGCTTTGTACAATTCTTCATCCAACTTCAGGTACAGCTTCTGTAAACGGATATGATATAGTAAAACATCCTAAAGAGGTTAGGGGTTCAATAGGCATTGTTTTCCAGTCAAGAGCATTAGATGACATACTAACAGGTAGGGAGCATCTTGAAATGCACGCTGCTCTTTACGGAGTGCCTCATGATGTTAGATCAAAACGAATCGATGAAATACTGGAATTAATTGACCTTGGAGAAAAAGCAGACGAATATACAAAAACATACTCCGGGGGAATGAAAAGAAGGCTTGAGATCGGAAGAGGCTTAATTCACTATCCAAAGGTCCTCTTTTTAGATGAACCAACATTAGGTCTTGATCCACAAACAAGGGAAAAAATATGGGAATACATTGAAGATTTAAATAAAAGAGAGGATGTAACCGTTCTTTTAACCACCCATTACATGGATGAGGCAGATAAACTCTGCGATAAAATCGCTATTTTTAATCAGGGCAAAATTGTTACCACTGATTCTCCGAAAAACCTCAAAAGACAACTAAAAGCTGATACCATCACTCTAACAGTTGATGATATGGATAAATTCTGCAGGAAAGCAGAAGATCTCGATTTTATTAAGGATATATTCGTAGTTGACAATGAAATCAAATTGATGGTTGAAAGGGGAGAAAATCTCATTACTAAGGTGGTGGATTTTGCAGGAGAAAATGGAATAGAAGTTAAATCCGTGGAACTGGACCATCCCAACCTGGAAGATGTTTTCATCAAATACACAGGATCCTCTATGAAAGGAGGGATGTAAATGGCGGAATTAGAGGGAATATATACAATTTGGCTTCGTGAAACCAAAAGATACATACGCTACAAATCCAGAATTGTAACCTCTGTTGTAACACCCCTTTTATGGCTGATCATATTTGGAACAGGTTTGGGAGCAGCTGTAAGGTTCGGGGGAATGCATGGAGGCTACCAGCAGTTTATATTTCCCGGAATAATAGGACAGACCATCCTGTTTACATCTGTCTTTTCAGGAGTATCTGTAATCATTGATCGTCAATATGGATTCTTAAAAGAAATACTTGTAGCACCAATTATGCGTTCATCGGTTGTAATGGGGAAAGCCCTCGGTATAAGCACAGCATCCCTGATTCAGGGAGTTATACTGCTTTTATTATCATTTATCGTCGGAATCCAGATGACCATACCCTGCTTCCTGCTTAGCACAGTAATTATAGTCCTAACATCCCTAGGATTGGCAGGTTTGGGTTTGATGATAGCATCATTTACAGACAGTATGGAGGGATTCAACCTTATTTTAAGTTTCATCGTCTTGCCGATGTTCCTTTTAAGCGGCGCGCTTTTCCCAATAACAGGACTTCCAGAGTGGCTTCAATTTGCAGTTTATTTAAATCCACTGACCTATGGGGTTGATGCTCTGAGGTTCACAATCCTTAAAAGCTCTGTACTGCCATTATATATTAATTTTATTGTCTTAATTGGGTTTTCTGCAGCTACAGTTCTTACATCAGCGTATCTATTCAGTAAAAGGGAACAGGGATTGATGTAAATCACCCCTTCTCTTTATCTTCTTTTAATAACCCCATTTCATTTAATAAAATTTCTTTCATCTTTTTAAGATCATTATCCCCAAATTCTTTAGCAACTGGAGACTCATAGCTTTCTGTGGAGATTTCCACTTTTTCTATATAAATTTCCCTTAAATGCCTGAGATGGTAATTAAGTTCTCTTTGAAGGTGATTTTCATCTTTTCTCTCATGATCTTCCTTTAGGGTGTTCATTATTAATAATAAATCATTATTTGACGGATTAAAATGTTTTTCAGATTCATAATCCCTACTTTGACTATTTTCTCCATCGTTCATATATTCTTCAATTGTATTTTGATATTTAAGTGGATTACCCCATTGACAGGTACTGAACTCTACCATATCTTCTTTATTTTCTATTTTGTAGGAAACATTGCATTTACAGATTAAATAGGCATAAGCACACATTTTAACACTTTAATATAGTATATGCTCTGATAATAAGGATAATTTTCATAAAATTAATGGATTTTATAAAAAATGTTAAAACTTAAATTAATTACTCCTGGAAAACAACCTGTTAATAAGACTTTTTTCTATTTTTACTGCTTTTTCTGGGCACATCTCCATGCAGCACATACATTTTATGCATTCATCATAGTTAAATTCAGGTATATTAGCTCTGGCTTTTAAAGCTCCAACAGGACAGCTTTTAGCGCAGGTTTTACAGTTAGTGCAGGTATCAGAGTTAATTGAAGGTCTTGCCCAGTAAAATTTCATCAAACCTCTGGCTATAAATGAGGGCAGTAAATTTAATGATGAAGCTAGATTAGGAGGCCATTTAAAATCAGTTCTAACTTCTGGATGATATCCAAGAATCTCTATTTTGTTTATATCAGCCTCACCTATTCCTTTTTCATATGCTATTTTAGTTGTGGGTACTTTCAGTGGATCTTTTCCTAAAATGTAGGTTATATAACTGTCAAGAGCCACACCATCATCTGATGCTAAAACCATGTTAAGTTCTTTGGGATTTCCGGCTGATGGGCCAGATCCATCCATTGCAATCACACCATCCACTATGTTAAGACCTGGCTTTGATAGAGAGAATATATCAACCACCAGTCCCGCAAAATCAGCAGGTATTGGGGATTCTTTATGGTATTCAATCTTTTTAAGCCCTGGAACCGTCCCGTACATGTTTTTAACTGCACAGGTAAACATAGTAAGGGAGTGGGTCTTTATTTTAGGGACGTTTATTACAAAATCAGCATCCAGAACAGGCTTTGCAATGTAATAATGGTTGCCATTCAGTATCTTTCTATAGACTCCGGCGGATTCAAAATTAACTATTTCAGTATCTAAGCGGCTGCAGACTTCAAGTATCCCTGAAGTTTCCCAGTATCTTTTTAAATCATCCACAGGCCATCCGGGGCTATCTCCAACAATCGGTATGGCATCTTCATCTTTGACTAGATTAATAATAGCTTCTATTATAGCTGGGTGAGTTGTAACGGACTCTTCAGGCTTTTTTGCAAGAAGCAGGTTGGGTTTAATTAAAACGGTATCATTTTCATTGATAAAATTTGAAATCCCACCTAATTTATTGATGCAATCCCTGACTGAACCATCAGCTTCTTTATATGAAAGGCACTGGTTTATACTTATTGAACTCATGGGATGCCTCTATTCACAGACTCTGTCCTCATCTTCAAGTTCAATATATTCAAATCCTTCTTTCCTGCACCATTCATAGAGTGCTTCAGTGGCCCCTCTTGATAGACGTCCCTGCTTATCTCCATATTTATGTCTTGTGATCCTTCTAAATGCAATTTCCAATTCATCCGGAATACATACTGTTATCGCTCCCATAAAATTCACCATTAAAATTAATATGATTTAAATTATATTTTCCTGGGTATGTTTTTATAAATTCTGTTATTTATAATGAGAAAGAACTAGTGCTCCAAGTTTCAATTTTTTTCTTTTAAAAAATAGTCTGAGTTATAAGTTATAACAATTGGTAATCAGGCATAATTCAGTGTCCAGATGTATTATTAATGAAATGGGGGTAAATGATCATTTCAGTGTATATGTACCGGATTATTTTTGCTTCTTTTTAATGATTTTATTTTTACATGTTATCAAGGATAATTTTATTTCGCCATACTACAGTTTAACGAAGTAAAATCCATTAAATGATAATAATATTAAATGGACAGATAATACTGGATTGAAATCTAAAATATTAAATTATGCCCAATGATTATTTTAAAGGTCATTACTTTTTAATTGGTACAGTAAAATAAAAGGTTGAACCTTTTCCCAATTTTGATTCCACCCAAACTTTACCGCCATGACGGTCAATAATCCTTTTAACAATGGCAAGCCCAATACCTGCCCCTTGGTATTCACCAATTGCATGTAATCGCTTGAAAACCTCAAATATTCTATCTGAATATTCCTCTTCTAGGCCTATTCCATTATCACTTACAGAAAATACATATTCGTTATCTTCTTTTCTTGCTGAAATATGAATTTTAGGTTTTTTTCCTTCCCTTCGGAATTTCAATGCATTACCAATGAGGTTCTCAAATACGCATGTAATCTGGTCAGGATCTGCTATTATTAATGGAAGTTTATCGTGAGTTATTTCGGCGTGACACTCTTCAATTGCTGATTGAAGATTATATAAAGCATTTATGAGTGCTTCTTCACTGCTAAATTTCCTGAATTCTCCTCCCTGTGTTCCAACACGAGAATAATCAAGCAGTCCCTGAATCATTTCTTTCATTCGTTGTGCGCCACTTACCATATACTCCAGAAAATCATCTGCATCTTTATCAAGTCTTCCTTCATAACGCATCTTTAAGAGTCCAGCATAATTACCCATGGTACGAAGCGGTTCTTGAAGATCATGGCTTGTAATATAGGCAAAACTCTGCAGTTCCTCATTAGAATGCTTTAAAATCTCAATTAATTCCTGCATTTCCTTTTCATAACTTAATTTGGTAATTGTAGTTCCGATTTCCCTCCCTATCGACTTTAAAATGCTTTTTTCATTATCATCGATGGAATCTCTTTTATTGCTTGCAAGATTAAAAGAACCAATAATCTTATCTTTAGAATATATGGGAACTGCAACAATTAAACTGTATTTGCTAAGATGATCAACTCCTGATTTAGAAATATCAATTTTATCCATAAATAATGAATTTCCATTAATTAAAACTTTACTGTAGCGTGGGAGGGTAATATCAATATTACCAACTGTACGAACAAAATCTTCAGAAAGGCCTTCAGAGTAAACAATTTTTGCAATCTGCTCTTTTTTATCAATTAAATATATTCCTCCCCCTTGAAAATCCATTAAATCAAAAAATAGATGTAATACTCTTTTAGAAAGGTCTTGTAAGTCTTCAGAGCTATTTGCAGCAGTAATAACTTTACTGTATATATCTAATTGGCTAACATGTTCTTTTAATTGTTTTTCGGCATGTTTACGTTCTGTAATATCCCTGATATTACTTAAGAATACTGTATCTTCCCCATAGCTGCGTTTTAGTGGTGTAACTCCTATTTCAACAGGGATTGATTGATCATGTTTTGTTTTTAAATTAGCTTCAAAAATTGGAATTTCCATGTTTTTCTGCATTTTTTTAATCCGTTCTTCAGTCTGGAACCCTGCTGTTTCAGGATAGAGATCTTCAAGTTTCATTGATAGTAATTCTTCCCTTGAATATCCTGAAAGTTGAATTAATTGTTTGTTTACATCTAGAATTCTTTTATCTTTGGAGAAAACGTTAATAGCATCTCTGGAATTTTCAAAAGTTGACCTGTATCTTTTTTCACTTTCACTTAGCGCCCCATATGCTTCTTCAAGTTCGACTGTACGTTCCTTAACTTTTTTTTCCAGGATATCATATGATTCTTTTAGCTCTATTTCAGCTCTTTTACGCATTAAAGCTTCAACAAAAGCAACAGAAAGAGTTTCAATGTTTTCTGCATCTTTAGTGGTATAATCTTCTTTTTTATTGGCCAGTCCAATCATCCCAATAGTTTCAATGCCTTTTTTGAGGGGCACTCCAAGAAATGAGTTTATTTTCGGATGTTCTTCAGGAAATTCCCTTCTATCTGGGTCGGATTCAGGTTTATTCACGATCTGGCTTTTTTCTTCTTTTATTGTTCTTCCCCAGTAACTGGCAATCTCCATATTGGTTAACATTCTGTTGGCCATATCTGGAGGGATTTTAAATGATTCCAATGCAGAGGGACTAAATGCAAGGGCATCCATACGTCCTTCAGGGTTAATTTCACTTAAAAATCCGAATTCACTGCCAGTTAGCTCTTCTGCAACTTCAAGACACTTACCTGCAACTGCCTCTTCAGTTTCAAGGGTTAATGATCCACGTAAAACCATGTTAATACCGTTTAATAATCTTTCATGCCTCTCAATTTTTTCTTCAGCTTTTTTACGTTCTGTAATGTCACGTGCTGCTGCAAATACTCCAATTACTTCACCGGATTCGTCTTTATATACTGATGCATTGTATAAAACGGGTGTTTTATGCCCATTTTTATGTTTAATCTCTAATGGATAATCTATCACGATTCCTTCACGGAAAACTTGCTGGTAACCTTTTCTGGCTTTTTCAGGCTCTGTAAAGTAATCTGAAAAATCAGTTCCAATTAATTCATCTCTGAAGTAACCAGTAATGGATTCTGTTGACATGTTAACATCGGTTATTTTACCATCAGGACCAATAGTAACCAGAGGATCAACACTGGCCTCAATAAGACCACGATTATATCTATAAGCTTTTTTAAGTTCTTCCTCTGCTTTTTTACGATCTGTAATATCATGAGCAACAACTAATGCTCCAACGGGTTTTCCATTTTCATAGGTGAATGACATGTTCAAAAGTCCATAGCGTATTTGGCCATCTTTTGTCCTTCCAGTATATTCCAGTGAATCATCTATTTCTTCTCCAGCAAGAAATTTATTTACCCTTTTTTCAAAAATTTTTTTGCTCTCATCTACAAGGAGGTCGGAAGGGTTCATTGATAAAAGCTCTTCTCTGGTATAGCCTGTTGTTAAGCTCATTACATCGTTAACACTTATAAATTTAGGGCCACGGAAGTCAATTTCATAGATCATGCTGGGCGCATATTTTATGAGCAGGCGTGATTTTTCTTCAGACTTTTTGAGTTCTTCCGCAATCTGTTTTTGCTCGGTAATGTCTGTGCAAATTACTATTCCTGCAAATAAACCTTCATAGTGGATAAGATCTGCTGAGACATTTAACCATTTCTCCTCACCTGACTTTGTTATAATTTTTAATTCGTAACTTTCTGTTCCTTTTTTGCCCTCCATTCTTTTATTAATACCTTTCTTCGCTATTTCCTTGTAATCTGGATGTATAAAATCCATAAAATCCATGGAAAGTAACTCTTCTCTTGTATATCCTAAAATGGATAGGGCAGCCAAGTTCACATAAAGAAGTCTTTTATCCTTGTAAACAAAGATGGCGGCTGGAGATGCATCTGAAAGTATTCTAAACTTCTCTTCACTCTCCCGCAGCGCTTCTTCTATATGTTTTCTCCTAGTAATATCAATGCAAATACCGATCATCCATAGTGGGTTGCCATCTTCATCATATTCAGTTTTACCAATAGCATTAATCCATCGCACCTGGCCATCAGGCCTCACTATCCTGTATTCACTATCCAAGGTTTTATGCTCTTTAATTGATGTTTGAATCCGACTATGGGCTATTTCTTTATCTTCAGGATGTAATATTTTATCCCATGCCTCAAATGAAGCTTTAATTTTTGGTTCAAGTCCAAAGAGTTCAAACATCACTGGCGACCATTCAATATGGCCCGTTTTAATGTTCCAATCCCATATTCCAATTCTCGCAGCTCGAGAGGCTATATTTAAACGTTCATTTAAATAGTATAACTCTATTTCAGTTTCTTTAATATCGGTAATATCAAAAAGCTGTACTACAAAGCCCTTAAATTCTCCTTTTTCATCTTTTATAGGTCTTGAAGTAGTCGATGTCCACCATTCATCTCCATTTTTCTTAATTGATCTGTATTCTATGCTTTTTGTGCCTTCTCCTCTTGCAAATGCGTTAGTGAATAATTCCTGAAGTCTGGGTATTTCATCTGGATGCACGCGCCACATGTTCTCTTTTATTTCTTCAGGAGTGTAACCGGTCATTTCTTCAGAATTAGGGCTTACATAAACGATTTCACCAACGGCATTTAAAATAACCAGTAAACTTGGAGAAGTATCCACAACACTTCTAAACCATTTTTCGCTCTTTTTTAAGGCCTTTTCAGTTTTTTTAAGCTCAGTAATATCCTGGTTAGTACCATAAATCTTGATGACCCTGCCCGATTCATCTTTAATTACCTCATTTTCGCTTAAAATAATTCGGGGGATGCCATCTTTACCAATAGTATTATAAGTAATGCTAAAATTCTTGCCAGTTTCGATACTCTTCTTTACAGCATCTTTGACTTTATCACGATCTTCACTCACAATGAAACTCAAAAATAATTCATATGAGGGTTTTTCTTCTCCAGGAGTCATTCCTAAGAGGCGGTATGATTCATCAGACCATTTAACCTCACCTGTTATCAGATCCCAGTTATAGCTTCCAATATGGGCAATATGCTGAGCTCTGGACAGTTCTGCCTCACTCTCACGAAGTGCTATTTGGGCTTTTTTACGATCTGTAATATCTTCAGCGGTTACTGCTATCTTTGAAACTTCTCCTCTTTCATTTAAAACAGGATGCAAATAACTTTTTATATATAATCCATCCCTTCTGTCCACATAAGTTACTGGTTCACATGTCTTTATAGCTTGCTCTACCACTGCTTTTCTTTTTTTAGAAATCTCTTTCGGCAGTAAATCGTATATATTCAAGCCAATAATCTCATCTGTGTCCTTACCAAATCTATTTGCTAAAACTTCATTAGCTACTATAATATTACCTTGTGGATCTATGAGGAACGCACCTTCAGGGAAAGCCTCTAATATTGTTTTAAAGTTATTTTCATTTTCATGCAGCCTTTCTTCCATCTGCTTTCGTCCTGTAATATCATTAAAAATAACGATAAAATAATCCTTTTTTGGACTGTAAACTGAAACTTCAAACCATATATTCAGCTGGGGAGAGTATCCTTCTAATTTAGCAGGTTTTTCTTTGATTGCAACCTCTCCATAAAGTTTAAGCCATTGGGGGCTGAAATCTTTAAAATCAGGAAATAACTGACTTGCCTTTTTTCCTGCTGCCTGCCCTTTTTTTATTTTTAAGATTTTCTCGAAGGTACTGTTTATCAGAATAAAAATATAGTCAACTGCTTCGCCATTTTCATTTAGAATAATCTTACAAAGGGCAAATCCTTCATCGGTACTATCTAAAAGGTTTTCAAAAATTTGAAGTTTATTGATTAACTCATCTTCTGATATTTTCTCTTTGATCTTATTCTCTCTTTTTTCAAGCCCTTTATGCCTTTTAACCATTATAGATCCCTCTTAGAGGAAGAGGATAGATTTTTAATCATTTTAATAACTAATTAATATTATTATATCAAACCCATTTATTATTTATGTTTTGATTTTTATTGAATTTAAAGCATGATCTTAGTTAAAATTATAACAACCATATAAAATAGGCTCTATTTAAACAAACCAGTAAAAGTAATGGAAATGAGACAGTTTTACCATATACATGGGTTAAATTAATAAAAAAGAATTGTTTAACTAAATTAATATCTAGTTATCTTTAAAATTTCTGGTAATATCTTCAATTATAAGCCCTGAAAAGTCTTTTAGTGTGCGTCCATCAAATTTCATGGGTATAATGGAGCAGGCCTTACAGCTTGGCTTATACTGGGTCTTAAATCCAGTATTATGGTTTTTAGAGACACTTTCTGTCGTGGAATCATCCTTTATGCTGATTTCCCAGTACCATTCATATTCATCGCCCGCTGATTCCAATCCAATTTCAAGTACTATCATTTTCCATTTTTCTGATTGCTCATCCCAGATGGTTCCAATGATGATTCTGCCCATAACAGGGATCTGTGGATTACTTGTTTCAATAAAATCAAAATTCTTTAATGCGGTTTCAATCTCACTTAATGGTTCCAGTGTAACATTCATACATGATAATCCATGTTCTTCCTATAAAAAATATATGATTCAAGTATATCATGTGGAATTATAAATCTTCCATTAATCGTTTCAGTTTATTTATAACAGTTTTTGCTCTTTAGTGCGAAACTAGACGGTTTAGAAATTTGGAATTAAAAACTCAGCTACACCATACCCTTCTTTACCTTCCCAGTTATATAGGGAAAGAGTTTCTATGAGGTTCATCTTTTCATCAACCGGAATCATCCCAAATCTAATTACCTCGCCAGAAACTGAATATTCAGACCCTTTTTTATCAAATAATATCATCTGGAACTTAGAAGGGATTCCATTGCTAAATTCAACATCTATATCTGATTTTACAAGTGGTTCATTAACTGAGCCTGTGTAAAAGTATCCAGCATCAATATCTCCTTCATCAACAGAAAGTTTGGTTACATTAAAAGCTTCATCTTCTGAAAATTCAGAATTGATCCACATCCACATCTTGGGAGATCCCCATTCCCTCACACCACGGCTTAAATCTCTCTCACCAAGTGCTTCAATTTCAAACACTTCTCCATCAACTTCAATGTTTCCAATGGCTCTTCCAAACTGTTCATAATGTTCAGAAGCAACATTAGATGACATTTCAGCCTGTTTTTGATTGACACAATCAACATAATCCATAACTGGATTTAAAGCCTGCCATGTAACTTCCATCTTGACATTAAATTCTGTTTTAGATATTGGATTAAAAATTGAACCATCATATTTAAGTTTCCATTTATCTGATTCGATTTCCTCATAATTTAGGCCTGCAATACTCCATGGATTCTCATCACAGGGGGTTTCCAGTTTAATTCCTGCTATTATCTTTGGAGACATTAAATAGAAGAACACTGATTTTTCGTTTTTGTTGACCTTGTTTCCTATGCGCATAAAAGCGGTTAACTCATTATTTTTATCATGAAAATTAAAATAATAGCTTTCATTCCATTCTTCATGCTTTTTTACATCCATAAAATCACTTTATCCTTTTTTTATATACAACTCCTTTATTACCGTCTATAACTAACTCTTCACCTGTTCTAAATAGTTTAGTTGCGCCTTTAACGGCAGTTACAGCAGGTATTCTGTATTCGCGGGAAATTACAGCCCCATGGGATAATATTCCCCCGGTTTCAGTGATAAGGCCCCCAACTTTTGAAAATACTGATGTCCAGGCAGGATCTGTGTTACTGGTAATAAGAATTTCATTATCTTCAAGCTCTGATAATTCCTCAATAGATTCAACAACCCTTGCCACACCATTAAATACTCCAGGACTTGCAGCTGCACCATAAACTGCATTCTGGTTATATTCCATAACAGTATCATCAAATTCAATCCCATTTTTTATGAATTTTGGTGGAAGGGATGATTTATACCTGTAGAATTCCTTCTTTCTTTTTGAAATCATATTACTTATATCGAAACTTTCATCTAATTCTTTATTGAAAATTTCAAATAATTCAGCTTCATAGAGGAAGAAAACATCCTCCACTTCATTAATAACTTTTCTGGTTACCAGTCTTCTTCCCATCTCAAGGAGCATTAATCTCTGGCGGAAAAGAAGGTGATCCAGGTAGAATCTCTGGTTTTCCCTGAAAGTTAGGTAGGTCTGAGCCAGATTAAGCACAATGGAAAAGATTTTTGCCTTGAAGAACCCGCCTTTTTGTTTTTTTATTTCCTTCAAAACTTCTTTTTCTGTTTTAAATCTATTGTAACGGCTTTCTGACTCTTTTTTTCTTAAATCCAGATCAGAAGAAGATAATAATTTAATCACTTCCAAGACATAGGCTTTATCTTCTCTCCAGCGCGGATATAGAATTTCGCGGGTGTTTGATCTGTGCCCATAATCCTTAATGAATTTTTTAAACTCTTTTTTAAATTTTTTATTGGAAGAAATTAATTC
The DNA here is from genome assembly GCA_030017655.1 of Methanobacterium sp. Taxonomy (NCBI): domain Archaea; kingdom Methanobacteriati; phylum Methanobacteriota; class Methanobacteria; order Methanobacteriales; family Methanobacteriaceae; genus Methanobacterium; species Methanobacterium sp. Next base: position 93,178 of record JASEIM010000001.1, read on the forward strand.
ATTAATCTCTAATTCATCCTGGGAACTTAAATCTGCTGAATTTATTTTTGCAAGCAGTTTACTATCTTTCCTTAATATTTTGGCCAGATCAGAAAATCTGATGTTCATCGCGACTGTTTTATTGTCATCTAAACCTGAAATTAAGCCAGCATAGAGGGATCCGTCATTATCATCCAGCCAATCAAGGAGCCAGTTTTTAATCATCAGATTGGTGGCTATTGAATGGGAAACCATACCGTATCTAATTAATTGGTAGTGTTTAATGCCTGATTTTTCAATATCCCTGTAAAGCGATAGGAGTTCTGCGTTACTTAGTTTATCCAGGTCTTTTTTGTCGAAGTATTTACATTTTTTCATGAATCCCTTTGCCCATTTTCTATAGGCCTTATCTGTCTTGTGCATCATCCCATCAGGGTCTCTGATAGCCACTAAAATCTGTGAAAGCAAGGTTTTATGTAATATGGAAGGATACTTTGATATTCTCTCCTGATCCTTTAATGGAAAATAGTTTAATAGCTCTTTAGACCTTGCAAATTTAGGGTAATATGAGAAAGCCTTCTCTAATACCCAACTATTAAAGTAAACCCTTGATTTATGGAGTTTTAATAGTTTAGAATCTGTAATTTCCCTGTATCCCATTATACGGGCGCCTTCATGGTTCACATAATCTGTGAGCATTTTACCCATAACATCAAAAAAGAGCGGTGTTGTTGCATCAGCCCAGTACTCATCCCCATACGCCCGGGTCCATAAAATATCATCATTATCATCTTTGAGGGTGGTTACGGGGCGTGACTGGAGGATATAAACATTTCCATCTTCTATGGCCCATTCAATGTCTTGAGGGGCATCGAAGAATTTTTCAAGCTCAACTGCTGTTTTTAATAATTTTCTGAGGCTTTCTTCATTAAGGCTTGTTTTTTCTATAAGTTCTACATCTATATCTTTTAAAGTGTTTTTACCCTCTTTCAGGAAATATCCTTTTTCTTTTCTTTTAATATTCTTTTCCAGTAACTTTCCATCTCTATTTAAAACATAAATGTCAGGTGTAACTATTCCGGAGACTATTGCCTCGCCAAGCCCCCATGTAGACTCGATAACAACGTCATTATTGCCATTAACAGGATTTGCAGTGAATGTAACGCCGCTTACATCTGCATTGACCATTTTCTGTACCGCTACAGCGATTCCTGCAGCTTTTGTATCTGAATCTAGCTGCTTGATTGCAGAATCATGTCTGTATTTAACTGCTCTCGCATTCCAGTAAGATGCCCAGCATTCAATGACTCTTTCCAGGATATCATCTTTTTTAATATTTAAAAAACTGTCTAATTGCCCTGCAAAGCTTGCATCAGGAAGATCTTCAGCCACTGCACTTGATCTAACAGCATAAAACCCTTCAGGGAGACTCTCTATCTGATTATTAATCTCTAAAAATAGGTTTTCTGGAAGCTTATCTCCTTTTATTATACCTCTTATTTGTGAACATCCCTTAGATATAGAATTTTCATCTTTAAAATCAATCTTATCAAGTATTTTTGAAATTTTAGCTTCTAATTCCTGTTTAATAAAAAAATCATATGCATCCACCGATACGATGAATGCTGGAGGGATATTGAATCCTGCATGTGACATTTTAGCAAGATTAAATGCTTTACCTCCAATTTTTTCAATCTGAAGGTCTTTTTCTTTAAGATCTATCACATACTCTGTACTACTATGGGCCTGCAATGTAATCACTTGTTTTAAAATAAGTAGAATTCTGTATCTATTTTAATGTTAGTAGGATAAAACAGTTGCCTTATTAAAAATCTAAGAAAATATAAGAATGCCAAAAACTTAAAAATAATTCTTTTATTAATTATCATTGACTTCTGAGCCGTCTTTTATTGGTACAGTAAAATAAAAGGTTGAACCTTTACCTAATTCGGATTCTACCCAAATATGCCCACCATGACGGTCAATAATCCTTTTAACAATGGCAAGTCCAATGCCTGCCCCACGATATTCCCCAATTGCATGCAATCTTTTGAATATTTCAAAGATTTTATCTGAATATTCCTCTTCAAGACCTATTCCATTATCACTTACAGAAAATACATATTCATCATCTCCTTTACTGATTTTAATGCGGATTTCAGGCGGCACTCCTTCCCTGCGGAATTTTAAAGCATTACCAATGAGATTCTGGAAAACACGGCTTATCTGGTCTTTATCTCCATTAATTACAGGTAAAGGATCATAAACTATTTCAGCAGGGCACTCTTCAATTGCGGATTTCAAATTAATTAAGGCATCATTTAAAGCATCTCCGGCGTTAAATTCCATAAATTCACCGCCGCGGGTTCCCACACGTGAATATTCAAGTAAACCCTGTATCATATCCTTCATTCTTGTTGCTCCGCCAGTCATAAATTCCAGGAAGTCATCGGCGTCCTCATCTAATTTTCCTTCATAACGCCGCTTTAAAAGACCAGCATAATTTCCCATAGTCCTTAATGGTTCCTGCAAGTCATGGCTTGTGATATATGCAAAACTCTGCAGTTCTTCATTTGAGCGTTCTAATTCATTTATTGTTTCTTTTAATTGTTTTTCAACATCTTTAAGTTCAGTTATATCTCTAATAATTGCCACTATGTATTTTTCTCCAGTAATATCAGTGTAGAGGGTTTTTTTAGTGACTATGTAATGCACATTACCATCAGGGTCTGTGATTTCTTCTTCATTTACATTTTCCATACCAGTTTTGAGTACTTCTTCATCTTTTTCCCAGAAGACATCTGCTTCATGTGAAGGTAAGAAATCATAATCAGATTTTCCAAGAAGTTTTTCTCGTGGATATCCCATAAACTGGCAAAAAGCATCATTAAAAAGCACCCAACGATGCTGATTATCCTTAACAAAGACGGGATCAGCAATGGAATTTATAATCTTATCCAGATAATTTCTTGACTCAATAAGAGCTTTTTCGGTCTGTTTACGTTCTGTAATATCACGAAAAACGACCTGAACTGCGGGTTTTCCTTTATAAGTTAGTGATGTGGCCACAGCTTCTACATCGATAACCGTTCCATCCAATTTTAAAAATTTTTGTTCGAAGGGCTCTGAACCTCCCTCTTCATACATTTTTAAATTTCTTTTTTCTACCTCTTCTCTGTAGTCAGGATGCACAAAATCGATTACTGGTTTTCCAACAAAATCTTCTATGTCTCCCCCTAAGATTTTTGCTGCAGAATTATTGGCAGCTAAGAGTATACCATCAGAGTGGATGCCCCAAGCATCAAATGATTCTCTGAGCAATTTACGATATACTTCCTCACTTTCTCTTAGTTCTTCTTCTGCCATTTTACGTTCTGTAATATCACGGGAAATCCCAAGAATCACATCTTTTCCTTTCAATTTAAAAAGATGGGTATTAACTTCAACAGGTATTTTAGACCCGTCTTTGGCTACATGAACGTTTTCAAATGTAGCGCTGCCTGTTTCTAAGATTTTAAATACATCTTTTGGTGATTCTTCAATGCTTTTTTGTGTAAGATCTAAAGGAGTCATATTCAGCAGTTCCTCTTTGCTATAACCCAATTTTCTTGTGGCAGCTTCATTAACCTCTATAAATTTCCCTGGTTTTCCATCTATCAGTTCTCCTAATGTTATAGTATCCTCTGCATTGTTGAATAATTCACGGAATTTCTCTTCACTTTCACTCAATGCTTTATAAGCTTCTTCAAGTTCTTTTGTACGATTTTTAACCTGTTCTTCAAGATTATCACGGGCATTTCTTAATGTTTCTTCCATTTTTTTACGTTCTGTAATATCCGTACCAATTAATAATCCTGCAGGTGAACCTTCATATTGGATTAGATTCGATGATACATCCAACCACTTCTCTTTTCCTTCTTTTGTGATTATTTTCATTTCGTTATATGATTTTTCTTTGCTACCAGCCATTCTTGCCTTGATTGCATTTTTTGCAATTTTCTTGTAATCTGGATGTGCAATGTCAAACCAATCCATTTTGAATAGTTCTTCTTTAGTGTAGCCTAAGATGGATTCAGAGGCCGGATTCGCATAAATAATTCTTTTATCTTGGTAAACTCCAATTGCTGCAGGGGAGGAATCAGCAAGTATCCTGAACTTTTCTTCGCTCTCTTTTAACTCTTCTTCAGCTTTTTTGCGTTCTGTAATATCTTCAAGAATTTCTACCGCTCCACTTATTCCCTCAGGATCATTGATTGCACTTGCTGTAGCTCGTAGCCACCTTCCTTTTTTACCAATTGCTGGAGATGCACATATTGTTGGGAAATAGGCCTCAATTTCATATGCTCCTTTCACAATTTTGGATTTGGCATTGTATGAAGGATACCAAATGGGAATTTCTTCAAACTTCTCTTCCATAACCAGATCCGCTAATAATGGTCTTTTTTCTTCATAAAATCCTTTCCAATGGTTTTTTGTGCCTACAACTTCTTCAGCAGTGACCCCACTGTATTCCTCAATGGCTTTATTCCAATAAAGAACTTTATGATCCCTATCAATGACAAAGGTAAGAACAGGCGAACCATGAATTATATTTTTTAATCTATTTTCACTATCTTTTAATGCTTCTTCAGTTTTTTTACGTTCTGTAATATCTTGAATTTGCACCAAAAAACCAGAATCAATAACAGAAACAGTAAAATCTAAAAATAAAACTCCTTCTTTAGTGGGATGGTAATAATCAAAATCTTTAAGCCATTTTAAATCTAAAGGTGCTTGAAATTTTATAAGACCCTCTTTAAGCAGTTTATCCTTCTTTTCTGCAATAGGAACGAAATCAAAGATGTTTCTTCCAATTATATCTTCTAATTTTGGAGTTCCCAACATTTTAAGAGCGGATTCATTGGCATTAGATATATTTGCATCCCTACCAAATAAAATAATTCCTATGGGGGATTTAAGGAATATTTCCTTAAATTCATCCCCTGATTTAGAGTCCTTTATGCCTTTTTTGGTACTTTTCATTAGCGTGCACCAACTATATTTTTAAATTTTTAAATCTAAATAATTTATGATTCCATTTTAAAAAAAATTAAATCCCTTTCTGAGGCTTAAATTGGATTTAAAAGCTCATAAATAATTTTTTATCTTCTTCCAGTCTTCTATCTGTAGTAGAAGTTTTCTATTAACCATTCCAAGCCCTCCGCAATGGTACATCGCAAAAAGAAGAATTCCATCATAAAGCTTTATTGGATTCTGGGTCACCAGTTTCTTCATTGGGTCATTTCTTAACCCGTAAATATGGGCCATGGCATCGTATGCCTTTTTTCCAAGGGTGATTATGATTTTGGGCTTTATGATATCTATATTGGGTTTTAAAAATTCTGCGGCGTTTTCTTTTATCCATTGAGCTTTTATTTTCCCTGCCATTTCTTCACCTTCCTTAAGTCCCAAAATTACATTGGTGAAAAAACAGGGTGCTTCATGGTTGGGTTTACTTGGAGTACCTATATCTATTCCTATTTCATTAAAAAGAATCCTTAAACTGGTATTTGTCGGAGTATTATCTTTATGTGCGCCTTTTGTTTCCCTGTAGTATTTGACTGTGCCCCAATCCTGTCCAATGAGCATGATATCAGCATTCAGGTTCCCTTGCCATCTGCACCATGGCCCTATATGGGTTTTCTGGTCATATAATCCGTTATCTACTTTTGAGGGGTTTACAAGTCCTTCAGGGAATTTATAGTTTTTACGCTTTTCTACGAGCTTTTTATATGCGGTTTCCTTTTCCATAGTCACGTTCTTTAAAATAAATTATTCAGAATCTTATTTAATAAATTTGAGTTTCTTATCTACTAAACACATTGCATTATCTCTTAAAATAACCCTTTGAGCTTTATGTTTTCCAGATTTAACAATAACTTTGATATCAGATATCCTTCTGGCTTCTCCGATAATTCTATCTCTTTTTATGATAGTTCCAATATCTTTGTAAACATTTGACATTTAGATCCCTTTTAAACGACCTTCTTTTTCCAGTTCTTCTGTTATCTGGAGCACTAATTCTAAATCAAGCTCTAAATCTTCAGCCACTTCAGATATGTAGGCTTCATCATAACTTCTATAATAACCTAAAATTTCCTTTTTAGCATCTTCATAGTCAATATCACGAATTTTAATTACTTTCGTGGCCTTTAATTTATCTCTTACAGATTCTCTTATAAAATCAGACATGCTAAGAAAGATTCCTGCTTCTATCAAGTTTGATATTTCTTCATATTCGCGGGGTGTTAATTTAGTCCCCACGGTTTTAGCATGCTTTATTTCATCATTTTTTACTGCCATGATTTAGTTATATATAGTTAACCATATAAACATATGCTTTAGTCATTGATTGGTAAATAACGCAATTATAGACTTTATTCATGCTTAAATGCAATAAATAAGCTGTTTTTTGTATAATATAATTTAAAGAGTTTTTGCAGATATTAAAGTCTTTCTTAACTCTCAAAAAAAGAAGAAGAGGTGATTTATCTTCTAAATCTATATAATCCTCCCAGTATCATTAGCAATGCTATTAATAAATAATTTATTGGCATTCCTGTTTCCTGCATGGGTACTTCAGCAGCAGATACTGTTGGTGGTTCGCCAGCAGCAGCAACAGTTACTCTGGGTGCTTCTTCACCAGCAGCTGCAATTTCTTCAGAAATGATTTCTTCACCTCCAGCAGCTCCCGGATTAATAATAGGGGGCTCTTCACCTCCAGCAGCTCCCGGATTAATAATAGGGGGCTCTTTACCTCCAGCAGCGCTTGGTGTTTCATTAGTCTGGTTAGTCTGATTTGTTTGATTTGTCTGGTTAGTCTGATTTGTTTGATTGCATGGTGGACATGGTGGACATGGTGGGCATGTTTTGTTACATGTTTTATTAAAGCATGGATTTACATGTTTTTTACATTTATTTACATGTTTAAACCATTTTACGGGTGTAGTTGTTTGGCATTTTTGCTTACAATTAAAAAAATTATAACTACATTTTTTATTCCATTTATGGTCCTTATCATGTTTTATATTCTTATTATCGCTGTATTTGGACTTAAATTCTTTATGTGTATTGCATTTTTCAACTGGGTGTGCGGATATTGCTCCAGTAAGTCCTAATGCTATTATGAGGGTAAATAGCATTACAGCAATTTTTGTCTTCACATTTTCACCTCCGATAATACCTTATAAATAATTAGTATGAAATCCTATAAAAAATTTTTTAAAAAAACTTTATTTTAAAGGTCGCGAACTAAAAATAGAGATATTATTACCTTTTGTAACTATATTAAACGGAAATAAAATAGAATTAATCAAATTAAAATAAATTAAGATACAAAAACTTTAAAAAAAGAATTTAAACCAGAAAAAACTTTAAGATTTTTGATTATAAAAAGAAATAGATGCTATTAATCTTTTAACATATTTTTACTCTGCAGAAATTATTTCTTCAATCTCAATGGACATTTTTTCAGAATTTTCAATAAATTCAACCAATTTAACCTCTAAATCATCCTCAAAACTGATGATTCTTCCCATTAAATCTTTAAATTCAGCTGAATCTTTGAGTTTATTGAATTTAACCTTTAAATCGTTAATATGAAGGACGTTTTTATTGATTTCTTCTGAGCTTTCTTTTAAAACCAATAAATCTCTGGTTAGCTCCTCTTTTAGACCTAACCTTGCAGGGTTATCTTTTTCCCATAATTTTTTCAATAATTTCAACTTGCTACCTGCAGTTTTATCTTTAATAATATCCATGTTTAATTGGGCTAATTCAATATTACCTCTAATAATGGGGTTTATTTTTTGCAAAAACGTTTCCCTATTTTTTTCTACGTGACTCTTATAGAGGGATTCTCCAACTAAATAACCCAGCAGTGCACCCAGAAGAACAATAAGAGTGCCTAAATAAGAGGAATTTGGGAACAGGATAAATATGATTATTAAAATTGAAATCCCAATACCTGTTAAAAGGATCCAGTTATAGAAATGGATATTCATCTTACCGCCTGAACTAAAGAGTAATATTAAGTTATTTATTGCCAGGTATTATATATCTGCTGGTTTGGCTAATTCGCCTCTAAAAAAAATAGTTAAATAGGTATTTAGGTAAATACCTATTTTTGCAGCTTTTTAAATTGCTTTGCATGAACCATTTTTAAGCCTTTTTTGGGTTTGATCCTGTTTTTTCAATGTATTAACAGATTTATTTTGTTTTTTCAGTTGTTTTTGTGTTTTTTGCTGAACTTTACTTGTTGTCTTGGCTTTTACTTTCAACTTTTTTTGAAGCTGAATTTTCTTCTGGTTCTGTTTTTTATCAGCCATACAATCGCAATCTTTAATTTTCAACTTCTTTTGAAGCTGAGTCTTGTTTTGGTTCTGTTTTTTAACAGATGTACCATCACAATCTTTTACTTTCAACTGCTTTTGGATTTGAGATCCTGTTCTGTTCTGATCTCTGGTCTGATTTGTGGTGCAATTGCTATCTTGTGTCTTCACCTGTTTTTGGAGCTGAGTTTGAGTTTTAAGTGGTGTGTCACTGTTTGCTGCAAATGCAGGTATTATACTAACCAACATAGCTAGAGCACATAATAAAGCTATTGATCTCTTCATATGTCTCACCTCCTTCATGTTGGGTACATTGTAATGAACGAACCTACTATATATAAATTATCCCAAATTCATCCCTAATCTCAAATTTAAATCGAAAATATTCTTTTTACTTAAAAATGATCGAAAATAGTTCCTTAAAACTAATTATACACAAAATAAATGGAATTTATCTCTAAAAGCTAATCCTCCTTTGAATAAAGAAAAGTTATGCATAAGCCCATTAAGGGATAAAATGATCACTTAAGGAATGAACATAAAGGAATTAGTGTATTATTAGAAATATTATGATTCATTGGCTTTACTTAAAAGCTGCTGGATAAAAACGCTAAATATTCAAATTTTAAAGGATTTAGTAAGGTATTAATTCAAAAAATCTTTGTCTTAATAAAGTATCATGAAATCCTTAAATTCGCCCTCAACCTTTTTTCCTTGAAAAAAGTCCTCAAACACAGAGTGTTTTGGGCGCAAAAATTCTACGAATTTTGAGCGGATTGATCAAAATGATCTCTCGAAAATCTGTCAAAATTTTCAATTTTGACGCAGCAAATTGGAAGATTTGCATGCTTCGATTTTCGGGGGGCACAAATCAAAGATTTGTAAGCATCGCTCACAAATTATTGTTTTTTTCGCTGCGGTAAATAGAATTCAATTATTAATATAAAACGCGGAAATCGTTGAATTCTCCAGTATATTTTTCCCATTTGATATCTAAGTCAGTTACTTTGGCATAAGAAGGTCCCTTTTTAACGAACTTAATAGCCTTATCCACGGCTTCTTTTTCGCCCTCAAAAATCTTCGATTTTTGTGGTTCAGAAAATCCTTGATTTTCTTCAACCTCAAAGACAGCTTCAACTCGCCCATCGGGGAGATTGCGCACCCAACCATTTACACCATACTTCTTGGCTTCGTTTTTGGTGTTTCCGCGGAAGTATACTCCCTGGACTCTTCCAGAAATTATTACATGGGCTCTAACTTTCAATTTACCAACTCAATTTAGATAATATTATAATAAAATTGATTTACATTCTTCTAAAAACAATTCAGCACCATCAATTATAATCTTTGCTTCTTCTTCATCTAATTTTGGAAATAAACCATAATCAGCTTCTTCGCGATCTTCTTGAGCTCTTGTTAGCAAATCAAAAAGTTCTTTTTTAAATTCCCCTTTTTTAACCAATTCAAGCCCAAATTGTGAAATTAATCCTCTATGTGTCCTTGGATAAATATCTTTTTCTGCTAATAAAGCCTTGGCTGCAAAAAACATTGCATAATATGCTCTACTCACCGCATCACCATAGAATTCATTTTTAAAAAGAGTTCTGGCTGCTTCAAGCTTTTCATATGCATTTTTCATTAGAATTCCAGCTTCATCCAAGCACTACACCCTCTTTTTTAATAGTAGAAATAAAATGGGTATCTTTTAGTGTTTCATATTCTTTTTTAGAAATAACTTTGGCTGATATATAAGTACCAGACTCAAGCAGTGCCTCGCTTACTTTTTTCATGATTTTGTTCTTTGTTTCTCTTTTTTTACCAGATATTATTAGAAGATCTATGTCTGAATCATCTGTATCCTCTCCACGGGCAACAGAACCAAATAATATTATTTCTTCTATTTCAGGATAATCAAGTGAATTTGAGAACTCTTCAGCTATTCTTTTTCTGTTCATTTTAACCATTTAACTATATGTAATGGAATTATTAAAACTTTATTGATTGTATATATTATTTTGATATTTATAAATTAGAACTTGCTAATGAATATTCATTTTTTTTGCCAGTATCAAAACCATAAGTCTCCTTAACGCGCCCATCGGGGAGATTGCGCACCCAACCATTTACACCATACTTCTTGGCTTCGTTTTTGGTGTTTCCGCGGAAGTATACTCCCTGGACTCTTCCAGAAATTATTACATGGGCTTTAACTTTGAACATCCATCACCTAGTCATAATTTATATTTTGAGATTGTAATATAATTTTAATATGGTATTAGAGGGGCGGATGCTTTAGTGGATAATAAACTAAAAAGAGATCTATTAATAGTGGGAATTTTAGTCTCATTCCTTACACCATTTGTAAGATCATCCATTAATCTGGCACTACCTTCTCTAGCAGTAGAATTTGATTTATCTGCCCTATTTTTAACATGGATATCCACAATATATCTGCTAGTTAATGCCATACTATACATTCCATTTGGTAGAATTGGGGATATCTACGGGCGAAAACGCATATTCCAATATGGATTAATAATTTTCACCTTAAGCTCATTTATATCCGCCTTCTCCATATCTGGGGAAATGTTCCTTTTAATCAGGATTTTTCAGGCAATAGGAAACGCAATGATATTTGCTAACTTGAATGCCATGATATCATCAGCATTTCCTGAAAATGAAAGAGGTAAGGCCTTTGGATTAACATCGATGGGAGTCTTTGTAGGCCTAATATTTGGGCCAATACTTGGAGGGGCCATCACAGAAATTGTGGGATGGAGAACCCTGTTCTACCTAGATACCATAATAGGGATAATAGCAGTATATGCCATAACACGATTTAAATATGATTGGGTAGATGCAGAAGGAGAGAAATTAGATTTAATAGGTTCATTTCTTTTGGGCGCCTCCATTATAGCCATAATTTACGGTATTTCGAATCTAACCCACAGATATGGCATATTCCTTTTAATTGGAGGAATAATCACACTATCATTATTTTATTTAGCTCAAAAAAGAGTTGAATTTCCTTTAATTAATTTAGACTTGTTTAAAAGTAAAAGTTTCACCTTTGGAAACATCACCGCATTTATAAATTACGGCGCATTCGTATCTGTAGGGTTTATTCTAACCCTCTACTTGCAGTATCTAAAAGGTTATCATCCCCTTAATGCTGGTCTAATAGTTTCTGTTCAATCGATTATGATGGTGCTCATATCTCCATTTGCAGGGAGATTATCGGATAAAATCGACCCAGCAAATGTATCAACCGTGGGAATGGTTCTAACAACCATTGGTGTAGCTTTAATGACGTTGATAAATTTCCAAAATGCCCTATACTTGGGGGGAATTTCTCTAATTATTTTTGGGGCAGGAATAGGTTTATTCTATGCTTCAAATACCAAGGTGGTTCTTAGTGCAGTGGATAAAAAGTATTTTGGAGTAGCTTCAGCAACATTAAGCGATATGAGATCCATTGGACAGATATTTGGAATGAGCATAGTAACGTTATTTATCGCTGCTGTTTTGGGAGATGCCCAGATTATGCCATCCAATTATCCAGGGCTGATTATGAGTCTTAGAATGTCACTGGTTGCTATTGCTGCTTTAAGTGTAATTGGAATTTTCACATCCATATTTAAAGATTAAAAAGATAAATTTTTCTTTTTTAGCAATTTTATCAACTTATTATGGGCAGAATAGCTTAATAATTAAGATTTAGATTTAATCATTTATTATAATAAATTTTTTAGTAAAATTGGATATATTATTTTTTATTAGGAAAAAAACGAAACTATTATTTGATTGTAGGATCAATAAATATAGACTTAGACATACATTTCAAGTGTAAAATTTTGTTTTTTCTTGTGTTATTATAAAGATTTAATATAGTCTTAAAAATATTTTATTCTTCATTATAGGAGTTATATTAAAATTTAAGGTATCTTAACCATATTTAGAATGTTTAAGTACATATTTTTTTGCTAGTTCTGTATTTAAATGGTTATTTGTTGGATAATTTTCTACCACAACTTTTTTTAAGGTGCAGATAAGGGACAGATAAGGATTCTCTGAAAGCTTTTAGGAGCCTTTATTTTCGATTTAAAGCATTATTAATGAAGCTTTAAAAATATTTTTTATTTTTATTTTTCTGATTACTCCTTTTGAATGAATTCTCTAATTTCCTCTATTTCATCTGCAAGTTCTTCCATTTTTTTGGCTTCTATTAATTCAATGTAGGTTTTAGATAGATATCCAAGGGCTCTAATCATCTTTATTTTAATTTCTTCATTTTTGGGATCTTTAATCCTTCCAGACTTGATTTTTTCTGATAATGAATTAATCTGTTCTTCAATTATTTTAAGGGATTTAATGAGAATAAATCCGAATCAATAGAATTAGAGATATATAAGGCATATTTGGCATCTTGTCATAAAGCTTAAAAATTTTAAAAATTATAATCGAATGGATCTAGGGAATAATTATTTGATGTATATCACACAGAATAATAGCTAATTAAGAAAAATTATTGTTTTTTAAGATTAAAAGAAAAAGGGGCAGTTCAATGGTAAGGGATGATATTGACGATGGATTTATAGATGAACACATTAGATACATGCAGTTTGAAATTAAAGTGGTTGATACCATTGAAAACAGCGACCCCGAAGAATTAGAAACCAACATAGAAAAAATCGGCTTTGTAAAAGTATTTGAAGTAGACGGTACTACATGGTTTCTTTCAGAAGATACATCCTATATTCTGGTTTTAGCAGATACTGGATGGCATTTATATCAGAAGGCGATGAGTGCATTGTAAATCCATGCATTAACATTTTCTAATCTAATTTTGAATTAATTTAAATATCACCAGTCCATATAACAGATTATGGTGAAGAAATGAATAAATTAAAGATATTATCATGGAAAGTTAATGGACTGCGAAGTAGATTTAAAGGAGGATATCTAAAACAAGTTTTTGATTTAAATCCCCATATTTTATGCTTCCAGGAAGTAAAATCAACAGAAGAACAACTACCAAAAGAATTAAAAGAAATTGAAGGATATTATTCCTATTTTCAATCCTCAAAAAAGTTGAAAGGTTTTGCTGGCGTTGCAATTACACTAAAGAAAAACCAGAAAGTGTGGAAAAGAGCTTAGCAGTTCTGATTATGAAGATGAAGGAAGAATACTAAAAGCTATTTTTGAGATTTTTATTTTATATAATATTTATTTTCCATCAGCCCAAGGCACAAAAGAAGGGCTTGAACACAAATTTAAATTCTATGAGGATTTTCTTGAGGAAATGAGAGAATTAAAGGATGAAAAGGTAATAATTTGCGGAGATTTTAATATAGCCCATAACGAGATTGATCTTGTAAATCCAGTAAATGCTGCAAAAAATGCAGGCTTTTTACCTGAAGAAAGAGCATTTTTAAATAAGTTAATGGATTTTGGGTATATTGATACTTTTAGGATGTTTAATGGAGATCATGAAAACTTTACATGGTGGGCTTATGGCCACAATTGCAGGGAAAAGAATATAGGGATGCGTCTGGACCATTTTTTTGTATGTAAGAGCTTAAAAGATAATATTGGTTCTGCTTATGTTCTTTCTGATGTTATGGGGTCTGATCATTGCCCTATTGGGGTTAGATTATATTGAGAAATAATTTAAATCTGCTTATTAACTTATATTTAAGTTCTATTACTCATCTTTTTGATTCAATTAAAAAGAAATGGAAAAATACTTTAAATAAATACAATTAAAGGATAAATTGAGGTTAAGAATATGATTATTTGAACCTTTAATTTATTAATTAATCATGGTTGTGATCTAATCTTAAGATGTCTAAAATGTGGCGTCTATTGTTCTATTGATGAAATTAGCTGCCCGAATTGTGGTGAAATTGAGGAATTAGAATTAGATTACGATGGTTACTATTTTGGGAATTTTAGTCCACCTGAAATTGATGTATCGAACCTTGAATTAAATTGGTCTCGTATAAAGTCAGTTTCACATGATAAAAAGCCTCATAAGTTATTTAAATCCTCAAAAACTAATTTAAAATTGCCTATTGAACCAATTAATGATTATATAAGTTATAATCTATTAAATATTATTAGTTTTATTCCAGAAGGAATTTCTCCAATTAATCATGAACATGAAAGTATAGCTAGGAATTTTATAGCAAATGTGAAAGAAAAATATTGCAATCATCCTTTAGGAGAGATTGGGCCTCTAATTAAACCTGAAAAAAAGATAAAATGTAAAGGTTGTTTGAGTTTTAAATCACTAGATAAATTTCCTAATGAAAATAGCATTTATTGCTATTCTTGCTTAAAAGAGAAAAAATGTGAAGTTTGCGGTGAATATGAACCCATTTATGAGTTTTTAAAAGAAGGTTATGAATTATCTACCTGTAGATATTGCTTAAAAGAGAAAACTTGTAAAAAATGCAGAGAAACTAAACCATTGAGAGAATTCATTAAAGACAGAATAGAACTTCCTAATTGCATTTTATGCACAGAAGGGAAAATATGCATAGGATGTGGAGAGACTAAATCTCATTTGAACTTTATGGATAAAGGGATAGAAAATGAATACTGTGAAAGTTGCAGACAAAAGAAGAAATGTGAAGGCTGCAGTGAATTTAAACAACGTTACAATTTTATTATGGAAGGATTAGAGCAAACATTTTGCCCTTCATGTTTAGAAAAAAAAGAATGTAACATATGTAAGGATTTTAAGCCTCGATATAAATTTATTAAAAATGATTCTGAAGGATCAATTTGTGATAAATGTAGAGAAACAATAAAATGTCCAGCATGCGGAATAACCAAATCGCGAATGTATTTTATTAAAAATGGTAATGAAAAAAGATACTGCACATCATGTCTTGAAGAAAAGAAATGTAAAGGTTGTAATGAAATTAAACCATTGTTTAAATTCATAAGAATGGAAAAAGAACAAGAATATTGCTTAGAGTGTTTATCAAATAAGGAATGTAAAGGTTGTGGAGAATCAAAGCATCATTACCAATTTATAAAAAACTTAAAAGTTCAAGAATACTGTGTAGATTGTTTAGAAGAAAAAGAATGCATAATATGTAAACAAAAGAAATTTAAATATGAATTTATTGTAAATGGTATAGAAAGCGATAAATGTTCCTATTGTATGGAAGAAAAAAAATGCATCGGATGCAATCAATTTAAACCACGTTACATCTTCTTTAGAGAAGATTTAGAACAAAAATATTGTAAATCATGCTTAGAAGAAGAAATATGTCCAAGTTGTAGAGAAATTAAGCCTTATTATCATTTTCTTGAAAATGCAAGATTAATTAGCCGCTATTATATTAATGATGAATGGGTAAAACAAGATTATTGCAAATCATGTCGTGAAGATAAAGAATGTAAAGGTTGTGATGGACTTAGACCACGTTATAATTTCTTTTTAGACGGAATAGAAAAGGATTATTGTGATAATTGCCGCAAAGAAAAGAAATGTCCAAGTTGTGGAAATACTAAACCAATATATGAATTTATGGAAAATAGAATAGAACAAAGATATTGTAGATATTGTTTTGATGAAAAGGAATGTAGTATTTGTAGAGAATTGGAACCTCGTTATAGTTTCTTAAAAAATGGTATAGAAACTGATATATGTAATCTTTGTAGCGAAGAGAAGGAATGTATTGGTTGTAATAAGATTAAAACATTGCGTGAATTTAATAAAGATGGAAAAATAGGAGATTACTGCATTTATTGCGTGGAAGAGAAAAAATGTAATACTTGTGGACGTATAGAGCCCAGATATAATTTTATTTCATTTAATATGGAACTTTCTGTATGCAAGTTTTGTGTAGATGATAAAGTTTGTTTAAAATGTGGAGAAACCAAATCCCTACGTGATTTCATTAAAAATGGCATAGAACAACAATACTGTAATTCATGTACTAAAACTAAAAGATGTTTAGGATGTGGACAATTAAAGAATTCTCATGAATTCATTATTGATGGCAGGAAACAAAAATACTGTATTTCTTGCCTTAGGTTGAAAAGATGTGAAAAATGCGATAATCTCGAGCCTCGCTATGAATTTCTTAAAGATGGCAAAGAGCTTTCAAAATGTAGATATTGTAGGGAAAAGAAAAGATGTAAGAGTTGTGGAAACACTAAATCATTAAGAAGATACGTAATAAATGGAATTGTGACTGATTATTGCAATATCTGCATGGAAGAAAAGAAATGTAAAGGATGTAAAGAGATTAAACCTCGTTATAACTTTTATAAAAATGGTAAAAAAATAAAATATTGTAATTTATGTATAAAAGAAAAAAGATGTTTAGAATGCGGAGAACTAGAACCTCGTAGAAAATTTTATAAAAATGGAAAAGAACTTCCGGTTTGTAAATATTGCTTTAAAAAGAAGATGTGTAGAAGTTGTGGAGAATTTAAACCCCGTCGAAAGTTTCGTATAAATGGAAAAGAATCAAAATACTGTATAGATTGCAAAAAAGAAAAGAAATGTTTTGGTTGTGGAAAAACTAAACCAAAACATAAATTTGTAAAAAATAAAATTGAATATAATATTTGCCGGAAATGTAAAAGAAAAGCAGAAGGTAAAGAAAATATTATAGAGCGTTTATTTAGAATCTAAAATAAAAGCTAAGACTGGGAGAATTAATTAGTTAAATTCATGATTTTATATTTTTAATAGCAATCTGGACTGCTTTCACAACATAATAAACAGGATCATTTTCAATTTTTTCTAAATAAGGTAATGCTCGAGGATCATTAATCTTAGATAATGCCTTAACTGCATATTGACGAACTTGGGGCTTTTCATCATTTAAAAGATCAATCAACGAATCAACTGCTTTAGGATCTTTAATTTTTCCAAGTGCTGATGCAGCTAAACGCCTAACATTTCCATCTTCATCATTTAAGGCATCACATAAGACATTAACAAAATATGGATTTTTAGTTTTCCCCAATTTATATGCAGCATCAGCTCGTTTTTTTCCAAGAAGACTATATTGAAGCGTATTAACAATCTCTTGATGCTCCTCACTAATTTCATAATTTTCATCTTGATTACATTTTTTTAAAATATTTATACATTCTTTTACCTCTTCATGATCTGGGAAAAACTCTAAAACTCGGTTATAGCAATACATTGCCGTTTGGTATTCTTCAAGATAGTGAAATGAAGCTCCAAGTAAATACCATGCGTTAAAATCTTTTAAATTAATCTCAATACAGTTAACAGCACACTTTATTACTTCATTATAATCCTCTAAATTCAGATGCGACACTCCTTTATTGTAAAGAGCTAAAGAATTTTGTGGATCTAATTTTAAAGCACTATCATAAGATTTTATTGCTTTATGATGGTCACCATTATATTCAAATGATAATCCTTCTTCTATTAACCTAAATATCTCATTAGAATCAAATTCGGTGGTTATGTCTATTATCTCTTTTTCTCCCATTTCATTTAATAATTTATTTAATAATAAAACAGAACCCTTTTTATGGGCTGGTTTTATTTTGGCGCCACATGAAAAGGAATAAATACAGAGACCACAACCTCTCTTACAACCACATTTTTTAACAAGATTAAGAGCAATTTTAGTTAAATCACCAAAAATGTCAACACATTTTTCTGATAATCCTATACCACCTTCATATGAATCATAAATGAAAATAGTTGCTGTATTAGTATAGGGATGGAAATCAGTAGAAAAAGTACCAATGTCACATCTATCACAAAGAACCTTTAGAGGTAGCATAGTGGAAAGTAAATTTTCGGCTCCTGAAATTGAATATTTAACTATTTCAGGGTCTTTAGATAATTTTTCTAAGTCATTAAGAGTTGAATCTGGAATATTAAACCAGATTCCTTTAGTTTTAAATTTTAAAGTAGGAACATCAATTTTTTCATAATTAATTTTACGTTTTTTATCATATTCAAATTTATAAAAATCAATAATTAATTCTAATTCTCCATAATATAAATCTAAAAACCCGATTTTTTCAGTTTTAATAACTCTAATAATATTTAAATCAATTCGTTTTTCAGAATTTTTTCTAAATTCAATATTTTGTTTTTCAACGAATATTTTTTTATTATGATGATCAAAATTCTTTACAATATATGTATTACCTTGATATGGGCGCGTAGCACCTTTAAAAGAGATTAAATAGGCATCTTCTCTATTTAATGATTCCAATACTTTTCGATTATATATTATTTTAAATTCTTCAACAGCAATTTGTTGTAAGGGAATATCAACGGAAGGATTATCAGGTCCATTATTTCCTATTTTTGTATATTCCCAGCCATAAATTCCTTTATGTAAGCCTAAAGCTATTGCTTTATCCATTGCTGATTCATTAACATTAAAAAAATTAAAATCGTTATCACTAAGAGGTAATTCAGAAGCAGCAAATATAAGATGATTAGCTATTATTTTTTCATTATCTAAATCTAATGTTGCATTTTCATTAGAACCCTTTAAAACATAATTTGGATTTTTCATAATAAACTGATTTAAAGGATCATTTGTACCCATCAAAACAGCTATTGAACTATTATTACCTCTTCCTGCCCTTCCTAATTGCTGCCAAGTTGAAATTAAAGTTCCAGGATATCCTGAAATTATAACTGCATCTAAACTACCTATATCTATCCCTAATTCAAGAGCATTAGTACTTATAACTCCTAAATATTTTCTATTTTTTAAACCACTTTCAATTTCCCTTCTTTCTTTAACTGGATATTGGGCCCTATAAGGAGCTATAGAATTATATATATCTTTATTTTTATCTTTAAGATACTCTTTGACTTTTGAACTTATGGTTTCTGCCATATTTCTAGTTCTAGAAAAACATAAGGTCTGAATATCATTTAAAACAAACATTGAGATTAAATCACGTGTATCAAATAAAATGGAATTATCTTTAACATTAAATGGATTAAAAAATACAAAAGTTTTTTCCCCTTTATTTGAATAATCTTTATCAACAAGTTCAACTTTTTTCCCAATCAATTTCTCGCTAAATTCAACTGGATTGGCTAATGTGGCAGAAGATAGAATAAATTGAGGATTTGAACCATAATAATTACATATTCTCATTAAACGCTTAATTAATAGTGCAACATTGGATCCAAAAACGCCTCTGTATTTGTGTGCTTCATCAATAACAATATACTTTAAATTTGAATAAAATCGGCACCATTGAAAATGCCAAAAAAGCGTTTGGTGAATCATATGAGGGTTTGTAATTATGATCCTGGCCTCTAGACGCGCTAATGCTCTTTCTACACTGTCTATATCTTTATCATATTTATGAGGATTAATCTTTATTTGAGTTTCTTTTTCATACTCTTTAATCTTAAGAAGCTGGTCGCTGCTTAAGGCTTTGGCAGGGTAAATATAGAGGGCAGTGGCATTTTTATCCTCTGCTAAAGTATCTAAAATTGGCAAATTAAATGCTAAAGTTTTTCCAGATGCTGTAGGAGTTGTTATTATTACATTCTTTCCATCTTTTACAAGTTCAAAAACTCTGCATTGATGTTTAAAAAGTTTAAAATTATTTTTATTAAGATATTGAATTAATCTGGGATTTAAATCTTCTAAATAACAATATTCTCCTTTTTTAGATGGTCTTTGGTCTATGTATTCGATTTTATCAATGAAATTCTTATCAAATTTGAGATTTTCAAGTATTTTTTCAATTTTTTCATCGGTAGTTAACATTATCCACCAAACTTGATTTTTCAGGGAATAATCTGTTTTTTATAATCAGGATAACTATAAATACCAGTTACTAAAAGATAATGGTTTTTATATTCTCCAATAATACGAGATAATCCTATTCTAAGATAAAGAAGGCTTTTATTGAGTAAATATTCAACATGAAAGTTTAATTTTTCTGGATTTAAATTTCTATCAAGATGAGTATTGAAATATTTATGAAAAGCACAATCAGTAATTGGTAAATCGTATTCTTCTCCTGATAAATCAGAAAATAATATTCTATGCTGTTTTTTCCATTTAATGAATTTAATTCTATTAACTTTTTTAGCTTTTATAGTACCTATAGAACGGTTCCCATGGTTTTTAAGAATATATTGATTCTTAATGATCTTTGTTCCAAATATACTACTTATATCAGGATCTATTATTGATTCAATGAAATTCCTACTTTCTTTTTCGTTTAGACTACCCTTTAAAACTGGTTTAGAGCAAGGATTCAATAAATAATCTTCAGTATGTGGAGAAATTGGATAAGGTCTTATTAAATCAAATTCAATCTTTGCAAAAGGTTTAACTACTCTATTACCTTCAATATCAAAAAGATAACGTTCATGAACATTTTTATAAGGAATTATAGGCCTTATATGGTTTAATTCACTATCAAAACCAAATATACAAACTTTATCACCTTTCATACGGCTTACATCAGTTATTGTTAATATTACTCCATCATTAGGAAAAAATCTATTACCAATATTGTTATTGGAATATTTTTCATAATTTTTATTTTCTATGATTTCAGAAGAGTTTTTCAAAGATGCACCACCTTTATGCCCCAATTATGTTTTAGATAATCAGCCAAAATGCCTCTATGACAATCTTCTGCTGAAGGTTCACTGCAAAGGAAGCAGGTTCTCTTTTTAAAAAAGTTTTTATCCAGTTTCTCTAACACTTTTCTTTTTTCTAAGAGCTCTAAATATTCTTTAGAATAAGCATCCCAATCTTTTACTTTTTTTCTTAATTCTTTAGTTGGAGCTAGAAATTCAAAATGATAATAGTCAATACCAGCAATTTTTTTTAAAAAAAATTCCAAATCACGTTTTTTAGTAAATGCAGCTAATTGGGAAGTATTATTAAGCCTAACATCCACTATCTGCTCTATTTTATTGTCTTCAAGTATTTTGAAGAATTCTTCTGCAGTTTTCCGAGTAAATCCAATTGTATAAATTATCATATTCTATCAAAATAGGGTTATTTGGATATCTTTATCTATTTTACCCTTTTTTCTTATATGAATTACTTTTAAACCTTTTTTAATTAGAGTTTGAGTTATTAGATTATGTCTATGGCAGCTTTTAGGATCTTCTTCGCTACACATAAGAACTAAGTTTTTATCTTTATTTAATTCAATTATTTTGTCTATCCCTTCTTTATAATGGTTACTTTCGGCAATTAAATCATAATTCGCTTTTCCATCCGTATAATACTTCTCATCTTTGGGTTTTCCACCTACATAATTTCCCATGAAGGTATAATCAATATTATTTTCTTTTAGTGTTTTTTTGATATTATCACGATTAAAATGAGGAACAAACTTACTATAGGGCGAACTACGCACATCTACAACTAATTGGATTTCAAATGATTTCAGTAACTCAATAAATGATTCTTGAGTAATATTGCTATGGCCTATAGTGTATATCATGTTATCATTAATTTTATTGCTTCATTTAATAATAATATTAATTACTATTAAATAATATGGCCTAAATTACCTTTTTAATACTTTTAGACATTCAGATATGAAAAGTAACTTTTATTTTTAGGAAATAAAGATAATAATTGGTGGAAAAAATGGAGAATAACTCATTAAAAGACAGGTTCCGCGGCTGCCTAATCGGACTTGCAGTAGGCGATGCATTAGGTGTTCCCATAGAATTTATGCCTTCCGGAACATTTGAACCCGTAACCGATTTTAGAAGTGGAGGACCTCACGGTTTAAAAGCCGGAGAATGGAGCGATGACACATCGCTGGCCCTTTGCCTTGCTGAGAGTTTAATCGAGAAAAAGGGATTTAATCCATCTGATCAACTCCAAAGATACTGGCGCTGGTACCGCGAAGGACATTTAAGCATCACTGGAAGATGTTTTGACATCGGAAACACCACCAGAAAAGCTATACACAAATTTGAAACTACTGGTGAGCCTTATTGTGGTTCAACAGACGAACGTTCATGTGGTAATGGTTCATTAATGCGTTTAGCTCCAATCCCAATGTTTTATCATCAGGATCCCCTGGAAGCAATAGAAAAATCAGGTGAAAGCTCTAAAACAACTCATGGACATCCGAAAGTGGTTGATGCCTGCAAATATATGGGCGGAATAATTTGTGGGGCAATTAATGGAGTTTCAAAAGAAGAACTGCTTTCTGAAAGATATTCACCAGTTGATGGTTACTTTGATGAAAATCCATTAGATCCAGAAGTTGATGAAGTGGTCTCAGGCTCATTTAAAGAAAGAAACCCTCCAGAAATTCGAGGGAGAGGATATGTGGTTAAAAGTTTAGAAGCGGCTCTCTGGGCATTTTATAAAGGTAAAGATTTTGAAGATGGCTGCTTGCTGGCAGTTAATTTAGGTGAAGATGCTGATACAACAGGGGCTATCTATGGCCAGATTGCTGGGGCTTATTATGGTGAGAGTGGAATTCCAGGGAAATGGCGAGATAATCTGGCGGAATTTGGTTTGATTGATTCTTTTGTTGAGGGATTGTATGATGTTAGTAAAAATTCATTATAAAATAAAGATTTGAGAAAAATAAATTAACTATCATTTATTTTGTGATAATTCTTCAGCAAAAGAAAAAGCTTTCCCTGATTTAATAGCTTCTTTGGAAAGTAGTTGACTAAATAATTCTATAATCTTCTTTTTATCATCTTTAAGCGCATCTATTTCACAAATTTTTTGGCGATTGCTAATATAGTTTGATTTTTCATAAGTTAAATAGAAAAATTGCCAAATTTTACCATTTGTAAGCAACCCAAGGTTTACATTTTTTGAATCGCAATAGTCTATGAGCTGATTTTCATTTTCTTTTGTTAAATCTCTATTAAAATTCTTAACTTCAATAAATAATTTGTTAGAGTTACCGTAGTTTAAAACATAATCAACTCTTTTTGGACCAATATTATATTCTGGATTTAAATCACATAAATCATCAATATTCCAACCCAAATATCTTAATATAGGGCGAATAATTGTCTGTTCAGTAGATGCTTCATTTAAAGGAATCTTGCAACAGGTTTGATCGTCAATATTGTTAGATTTTTCAGCGCATGATTGAACGAATTCTATTATATGTTCTATATCCATATAATCACGTATCTTTTTGTTTTTAGTATCATATTGTTTAGTATTAGGCTTAATTAGTTCTGGATTTTTCTCTAAAATAAAATTCATCATTTTAATCCACGTATCTGCAGGCATTTCATAAATAAAATTAGGGAATCTGGTGATCCATCCATCTAAAACAGAATACTCTTTCATTTCCTTTAAGGGAATAGGGACTGGTAATTTAAATTTTTTGTAAATAATCATTTGATATTTTTCTTTTTCAAAATCTCCATATTCATAAGGTGATGATTCTTTAACTGTAAAAAAATGAGAAATATGAGTACAGGGACTAGCATAAATAGCCACAATGTCTCCTTTTTTAGCATATTTATCAATATAAAAATTAATTTCATCTTTTTCATCTATTTTTAAATAGTTTACATTATCTTTTAAAGATAATAGCCATCTTTTCAATTAATCATTCCACCTTAAAATGATTTAAATTAATAAACTTATTTATATATAAGTTTTTTTATTTAATTCTAATAGAAAACAATGAATTATATAAATAAACCACTATAATATGATATAAAATAAGAGTATACCCTCTTTACAAATTAATAGCCTTATGTTTAATTAATATTAATAATTAGATAAAATATGCATGGTGAACATTATGAGGGAAGAAATAACTCATTCAAAGACAATTGTTGAACAAATTCTTAATGAAATGATGTTAAAACTTGAAAATCATGAAGATTTCGACCCGGATACATTAATTGAAATTAAAAAACTCATTAAAGAAGGTAAATTTAATAATATTAACCCTATTTTGGAAGTTTTATCAAGGTGTGAGGAATGAGACTTCTAGAACTTGAAATCAATAACCTTCGGGGAATTCCATATATAAAATTAACACCTAATGGTCAAAACTTCCTTGTTTTTGGATCAAATGGCTCTGGAAAAAGTACTATTGTAGATGCACTCGATTTTTTATTAACTGGCCAAATTTCAAGAATGACTGGTAGAGGTACCAAGGATATAAGACTAAAAGATCACGGTCCTCATATTGATTTCACCCCTGCAGATGTATCTGTTAAGGGATTATTTGAAATAGATGGTCTCTCATATCCAGTGGAAATCAAACGTTCTTTGGATAAGCCTAGAACTATATTCTGTGATCCTGAAGTTATATCTAAGATTAAACCTATTTTAGAGATGGCGGATAGAGGTCAACATGTTTTAACTCGAAGAGAAATTCTTAATTATGTAGCTTCAGATGCTCATGCGCGTTCAGATCAGATTCAAAAGCTTCTTAAGATAAATGAAGTAGAAAAAATAAGGAAATATTTATTGAGGGTTAAAACTCAACTTAAAAATAAATTAGAATCTGCTGAAGGCTCTAAAAAAACTGCTGAAGCAAATATTAATGCTACAATTGGAATTACAAGCTTTAATGAGGAAAAAGTGCTTGAAATGATTAATGAAAATCGTAATATTTTAGGTGGAGAACCTATTTTTGAAATTAATTCATTTCTTTTAAAAAAAGATATTAAAGCAGTTATTAGCTCTTCTTACTCCGTAAATGTGGATATTTTAGAGTCAGATGTTCAAAATATCTGTCAAATACTTTCAAAAGAAAATAAAGGAAATATTTCAAAAACAGATGAGAAATTAAGAAGTCTATTAGCTCAAATTTATGATGATCCCAGGCTTAAAAAAGTAACTGACCTTAAAAGACTAACAGAATTAGGTTTAGTACTAATTGACGAAAAAGGTAATTGTCCATTGTGTGGAACTGATTGGAACCCTGGAGAGTTAAAAGAAAATCTAGAAAATCAGTTAGACAGCTTAAAAGAAGCATCTAAAATACTTGATGAAATTTCACGATTATCATCTTCACTTAATAATGAAATAAGTACATTAATGTCTAATATTAATGAAATTTTGGATTCTTTAGAAACTTTAAAAATAAAGGATAAATATATGATACTTGAATCCTGGATAAAAGATTTAAAAGAACTTTCAATTATTTTGGAGAACGTATTGGAAAATTATCATAATAATCATTTAAGTGAAAATCAGGTCCAGAATTTATTTGCACCTGAAAATATTCGCTCTATTTTTGATGAAATACTTTCAAGTGTTAAATTAAAAGTTCCAGAAGCTACTCCAAAACAAACAGCTTGGGAAATGTTAATTCGACTTGAAGAAAACCTTAAAGTATATGAAGAAGCTCAAATTGAAGTTGAAAAAGCTTATAATTCCTATAAAAAAGCTGAGACTTTGGTTAATTCGTATGTTGAATCAATGGAATCAGTTTTAGGTCAATTATACAATGGAATTAAAGATCGATTTGAAGAACTATATATTGGAATGCATGAAGAAGATGAAAACAATTTTAGAGCTGAAATTATCCCCCAAAGAGCAGGATTAGATTTTAGAGTTGATTTCCATGGTAGGGGTGTTCATCCACCTAATGCACTGCACAGCGAGGGCCATCAGGATACTATGGGAATTTGTCTTTATCTGGCGCTTGCTGAAAGCATAACAGAAGGTCTGATTGACTTAATTATTTTAGATGATGTGATGATGTCAGTGGATAATGGGCATCGAAGAAAAATATGCAAATTATTGGCCAATTCGTTTAAAGGAAGGCAGTTTTTCATTACAACGCATGACAAGACCTGGGCCCGTCAGCTTAGATCAGAAGGTGTTGTAACTAATAAAGGCATGATTGAGCTTTTCAACTGGACATTGGAATCTGGGCCGGCTGTGGGCACTGATTTTGATATTTGGGATAAGATTGAAGATGATTTAATGCGCAATGATGTATCTGCTGCAGCTGCAAAACTAAGGCGCGGGTCTGAGGAGTTTTTCCGGTTGGTCTGTGATTCGCTGCAAGCGCCTGTAAAATTTAAGGAAAGCGGGCAGTATGAACTTGGAGACTTGCTTCCCGCAGCGCTTGGTTCTTATAATAAATTGTTAAAAAAGGCTAAAACAGCTTCAAGGTCATGGGAAAATTTTGATGAGCTTTCAAGGTTAGAAGAGATTGAGAATAACTCTAAAGAAGTTTTTAACCGCAGGAATGGAGAGCAATGGGCTATTAATGCAAATGTGCACTATAATGAATGGGCTGACTTTGATTTGAAGGATTTTGAACCTGTTGTTGAGGCTTTTCAGGATTTATTCCGTGTTTTTCAATGTGAGAACTGTGAAGGGATGATTCATGTTTCTATGCGAGAAAATACTCCTGAAGCTGTTAGGTGTAATTGTGGAAGTTTTAATTGGAATTTGATAAGAAAAAGATGATTAGTTAATTATCAATAAAAAGTTAAATGTAAATAAAAAACATTAACACTTATATATTATGCATCTGAAATTATTTTAAGTAAACAATGTAAATTACAATTTAGATTTTTAAAAAAATGTGAAACAATATGTTTATGCTCATATTATTCATATTTACTTTATGAATATTTCTATTAAAGCTAAACAGGAAATAATATTATTAGAGAAAATAATTCTTAATATAAAAAGATATTATACTTGAAAAAAATGTTTGTTTGCACTAAATAAGGGGATTTAATTAGATTTCACTAATTACATCGATCATTAGGGGGGGATATAAAAATGGAAAATATCAATGATTTATTAGACGAAAACCGGAAAAATTGGTTTAAACTTCTAACAATTGTTGGAAATAATCGTTTAAAAGAAAAAAAAATTATAAATTATCTTAAAAAGGAGGATTGGCAAGTTTACGATGTAGAAGAGAAAATATTTGAATTATCTGATAAAATTCCTCCTGAAAAAATAAAATTAAGAATTGGTTCAGAGATAAAAAGATGGGTAAAAAGTTTGGGTGATAAATCAATTTTCATAAATACATCTATCTTATATTCGGAAGAGCTAGGAAAAGTTGGACCATATGGTCAGTTTAAATACCATATGAGAGGTAATAAAGAGGGAATAATATTCATTCAAGCAAGATTAAGAGGAAATTTAGCCATATACTCCACTCCAGATAGATTAGATTATAATGAAACCGAATTAGAAGAAGTAGTCTATGCTGATTTAGATAAAATAGCAATTCCCGGGGATAATAATGACTCAAATTAAAGATTTAATACAATTTGGTGAGATAAAAGATGTTATAGATATTGATAGCGACATTGATACTTATGATGGTCAAAAAACAATTGTTTCTGATTATATTGTTTCAAAACGTCTAAAAGAGAGTGTCAGAAAAATCATTTCCAATATTTCAAAACCAAAGAGTAAATCTGTACTGGTTATTGGAGGTTATGGTTCCGGTAAGTCTCACCTTTTAGCCTGGATTGTTTCTTTACTTGAAAATGGAGATCTAGCAGAATATATCTCAGATGATGAATTAAAAACAGAATTTAAAGAAGAGTTAAATCGAAAATTTGCTGTAGTACAGTTCGAATTACAACCCAGCTCGGCGTCATTAAGCGAATTCTTTTTTGATAGAGTAGAACAACAACTTGAAGAAAAATATGGGATTAAAATACCCCAATATATTTCTACGGGTCCCGAAGATTTCAAAAAAGATTTAAATGAAATCATCAGTATAATCAAAGAAAAAGATCCGAAAATGGGTTTTGTAGTGATAATTGACGAAATATCTGATTTTTTAAAGCAAAAAACTAAAGAAGAAATCACCAGAGATTTACAATTCTTACGTATTTTAGGACAGGTATCCATAAGCAACGATTTCCGTTTCATTGGTTCCATGCAGGAACATGTATTCTCTAATCCAAAATATGTGGAACAAGCAGAGGATTTTGGTAGGGTTTCCGAGAGATTTGTTCAAATTACCATATCTAAAGAGGATATTAAGGAAGTAATTTCCAAGCGGATTCTTAAAAAAAGTAATGAGCAAAAATTAGAATTAGAATCATTATTATCTGATTATAAAGAGAAATTTCCACCTATAAATGCTAATCCAGATGCATTTATTGATATTTTCCCCATACATCCATATGTAATTAAAATATTTGACGAATTGCCCTATTTTGAAAAAAGAGGAGTTATTCAGTTTAGTATGGAGAAAGTATCCCAGATTTTATATGAAGAATTTCCTAAATTCATTACTTATGACGCTGTTTTTGATGAAATCAACTCCAAACATACCATTAGAAATTTAGATAACATTATTTCTATTGTTGATGCTGTGGAAACATTAGATACTAAAATAGATACATTACCTGAACGTGACCAGGAAGATGCTCTTAGATTAGTCAAGGCGCTAGGAATTTTGGCTATTTATGGTAAAACTAAATTAAATGGTGCTACTCCGGAAGAACTTGCTAATACCTTGTTAATATTGTCTGAAGGAATGGATAGTAAAGATAAAATCGCTGTCTTATTAAATAGGGTTCGTACTGCCGCTAATGGCCAATATATAGTAAAAGATAAAGATTATTATTATCTAGATGTGGCTGGTGTGGATTATGAAGCGATTATCGAGAGGAAAATAGCTGGTGGAATCCAAAAAGGTATGGAAGATGAAGAATTCTTAAAATTAATTAAATACAGTGATTTAATTAATTCAGATAGAGAAGAATCTTATATAAGAACTTTCATAGATTCTTGTACCTGGTCCGATAGGAAATCTTTCAGACTAGGATCATTTATTTACGATGATAATTCTGAAAATGTCATAAACGGTGAATATGATTTTAATTTAGTGGTTTTATCCCCTTACAAAAATCAATCAAAATTATCCAGCTCAAGAAACACTGGAATATTATCTATTGGAATAAATGATGAATTAAATTATATTCTAAAAAGATTGGCTGCCATTAGATTACTTATCAGTGAAAATTTTGAAAAAACAGTGATGCAAAAACTATTCAGTGAATCTGAAAAGGAAGCTAAAAAACTCATTTTAAAGATGTTTTTAGAAGCCAATATTGAAATTGCAGGGGAAAAGAAAAAAATCAAATCAGTTATTCCTAAAGAACCTGATAACTTCAATGAATTCTTCCATGATTTAAAGGAAAAATTGTTCAATGATTATTTCACTGAAAAATATCCGAAATATCCTAAATTCTTAAATCAACTTTCTCATAATAATATAAAAGGCGAAGTTGAGGATACTATTACTTCTTTAACCCAAAAAGGAGAATCCGCATTATTTTCCAATACAAAAAATATGCTGGTAGCTTTAGGTTTACTAAATATTGATGGATACATCGATACCAGCACTTCTATTTACTCTACACGTATAACTGAAAAACTTCAGGAAAATAAAGGGAAAAATGTTAGTGTGGAAGAACTAGTGGAAAGATTATCCATCTCTCCCTTTGGATTAGATAAAGAACTAATTCAATTAATATTAGTGGTTTTAACCTATAATGGAGAGATAAATCTCCGTAAAAAAGGTGGAGGGACCATTACTTCCTCTGATTTAGCTGTGATCTTTAAATCTGGTCTGCGCACATTTGAGAATATTCCCTATGCCATTATCGATGATGGTCCTGATATTGAAAAGTTATCTAAATTATTCAGGGCCATAGATTTGAATCCAGGTTTGATTCGGGATAAAAAAGAGATTTCTAAAGCTTTACAAGAATTTAGAACAAAAGTACTGGAAATAAAAGAAGATATTGAAGGTATAAATAGTGCTTTTTCTGAGATTTCGCTAAAAACAGACCCCTTAATTAATTTATCTGAATTAGAACAGAAGATTGGTCTAATTGATGAATTTCCCTTAGAACAATTATATTCTGTAAAAACAGCTAATGATTTCAAGAAAATTGAAGATTTAGGGGATGAAGCGGACAATATTAAAGGAACAATTGATCTAATCCAAAATATTAGAGGATTAATCTTAGATTATAATGAATTCATCTATAAAGATTATTCATATGTAGAGAATTCTTTAAAATGGATGGAGGATTACCCAAAAATTTTCTCTGAATCAGATCGGACTATTCTAAAGGATTTAGAAAAAGAGATTTCACCACTCATAGAAATTAATGCTCTTTTAAAATCTGAAAATCGGAGAATGCTTAAGGGGAAGTTACAACAATATAAACTTAGATATGGAACTATTTACTTCTCAAAACACGAAAAAACAATTGGTCAGGATATTAAATGGCAAAAACTTGAGGATATTAATCAAAATCCAGAAATGAAACGATTAAGAAATATGAAAACCATTACTGGAATTAATGCTCTGAGATTAAATAAAATGGATGAAGAAATCATATCTCTATCTCACTCTAAGTGTAACCAACTTAAAGAAGAACAGTTGCATGATACGAATTATTATTGTCCATGGTGTAAGTTCCCCCTAAATCTAAAAGGAATTGACAATATCAACCAGGAAATTGATATTTTAGAAGATTCTATTGATGAAATTTCTAAGGAATGGACCACCACCATATTGGATGATATTGAAGCCTACAGAGATAATATAGGACTACTCTCTAACGAAGAACAGGATATAATCACTGAAATAAAGGATAAACAGGAATTACCTGACGAAATCAATCAAGAGGTTATTAGTGCATTAAATAACTTGTTTAAACAGATAGAACCAGTTAAAATTAATCCAAATAGTTTTATTGAATTTATATTCTCAGATTCGGCCTCTTTAGATTATGATTCTTTCACTGAAAAACTGGATCAATATAAAAAAGAGGTCCTGGGCAATAAAGACAAACGAAATATCAGGATACTATGGGAGGAGGAATAAAAATGGATAAAAAATCTGTTAAACCATTAGAAGAACTACTGGATTCAGTTAGAGATATTGATGGTTTTCCCATAGGGGAAGATGAAGATATTCTAGCCCTTTCTGACCCTCCATTTTATACTGCTTGTCCTAATCCCTATATTGAAGAGTTTATTGAAGAATACGGAACTCATTATGATCCAGAGAATGATGATTATAAAAGGAAACCATTTATTGCGAATGTGAGTGAAGGAAAAAACTCTTCCATTTATAATGCTTTTTCATACCATACTAAAGTACCACATAAAGCAATTATCCCCTTCATTGAACATTACACCGAACCTGGCGATATTGTTTTTGATGGGTTTTGTGGTAGTGGAATGACTGGAGTCGCTGCCCAAATGAGTAATAGAAAAGCGATTTTATCAGATATTTCTACTGTCGCCAGTTTCATTGCATATAATTATAATAATCCGGTTCATCCTAAAGAATTTGAAAAAAAAGCTAATGAGATTATAAAAGCCGTAGAAAAGGAATGTGGCTGGATGTATGAAACATATCATAGAGGCTTTGATTCTAAATCAAATGGTATTTTTTCTGATGATAAAAGTTATCAAAAAGGTGTAATTAACTATACAGTTTGGAGTGATGTTTTAATTTGTCCTTATTGTAATGCAGAATACGTTTTTTGGGATGCTGCAGTAATTAAAGAAACTAAAAAAGTTAAAAGTGATTATTTATGTCCTGAATGTGACGCAAAAATCACTAAAAAGAGTTCAAAAAGGGCGTTCGAAGAGTTCTTTGATAATTCATTAAGGAAAAAAATTTCTCAAGCAAAACAAGTTCCTGTGTTAATAAACTATAAATTAGGTAAGAAAAAATTTGAGAAAGTACCTGATAAACATGACTTAAATATATTAAAAAAGATTAACGAAATGGAAATTCCGTTTTGGTATCCTACTAATGAGCTTCCTAATGGTTTCAACACAGAACAGCCTAAAAGATCTCATGGAATAACTAACATACATCATTTTTATACAAAAAGAAATCTGTGGGTTTTAAGTAGCATTTGGGAAAAAATTAAAGATACTAATTTAAAAATAATGCTCTTAATTTTACTCGTAAACAATTCAAGAATGTCAAGATACGGATCAAGGACTGGAAATGTATCTGGAACTTTATATGTCCCATCAATGATGAAAGAATTAAATGTATTAGAATACTTAAAAAGGAAACTAAAAGGACAAAGAGGAATTTTAAATCCATTAAAATCATTAAATAAATGTTTAACGGAAAATAGTTCAATATCAATTAATTCTATTACAATGTTAAAATTGAAAGATAATTCTGTTGATTATATTTTCACTGATCCTCCATTTGGTTCAAATTTGATGTATTCTGAACTAAATTTAATAACTGAATCTTGGTTAAAAGTGTTTACAAACAACAATAAAGAAGCAATTATCAATAAAACACAAAATAAAGCTTTAAATGAATATACAGAGTTAATGACACAAAGTTTTAAAGAAATGTATCGAATTCTTAAACCTAAGCGTTGGATAACAATAGTTTTTCATAATTCAAAGGCTTCTGTGTGGAATTCTATACAAGAAAGTGTTAATCGAGCTGGTTTCATTATAGAGCAAGTCACAACTCTTGATAAACAACAAGGTAGTTTCAAACAAGTCACTTCGGCGGGTGCTGTGAAAAATGATTTGATTATTAATGCATATAAACCTAAAGAGGAATTTTCTAGGCGTTTTATAGCAAATGCTGGTGAAAATATGGAAATTGATTTCATCACCGAAATACTTGAACATTTACCCATCAGACCAAATATAGGTCGAACTGAACAAATGTTATATTCAAAAACCCTTGCACATTACGTAGAAAATGGATTCAAAATCAGATTTAACTCTACAAATTTCCATCAACTTCTTAGTGATAATTTAACTGAATTAGATGGCTATTGGTTCACAGATAGTCAAGTTAAAGAATATAATGAATGGAAAAGTGGCCTAAGCTTAGATCAGTTAAAAGAAGTCTTAGACGGTCAGCAAGTATTAGTAGTAACTGATGAAAAATCTGCTCTGACATGGATTTATAATTTCTTGAATAAACCAAAGGATTTCAGTGAAATATTATCTGCATTCAATCCTATTTCTCAAAAATCTGATGATGTAATCCCGGAACTCCGGGAAATCCTAGATAATAACTTCATCATTGAAAATGGAAAATACCGACGTCCACTGAATCAACAGGAAAAAGAGGAAATCAATAAAAACAGAGAAAAAGAACTGGACCGAGCATTTGAAAAACTCCTCAACCAGGCTAAAACACAGAAAGGAAAAATCAAAAACATACGAAGAGAAGCCTTGGTCCATGGATTCACCAAATGCTACCAGGAAGGTCGTTACCAAGACATACTAACCATTGCCGACAAATTATACGCCAGCACCCTGGAATCCAGTGGAGAAATTATGGATTTCATAGACATCGCCCGTATAAAAACATCCGGAGAAGAGTAAGTTTCAGGAGTTTTTATCATGGAAATCGGGGACAAAATACTAAGTGATTTGTACTTAGAATATGGTGAGGGGACCATAATCTCTAAAAGAGAAATATTCTCAGAAGAATATTTCAAAATCTTTTTTGAAGATGTCTGCAAAACAGTTGAGATTAAAGGGGATGATATTAAACCAATTGAAACTCCTTTAAACCTTTTATCAAACTCTAGATTCTCTCCAACCCTTGATTTTAAATTGAATTATTTAGCCCATTCACTTAAGGCTATAGCCTCGGAAGAGAAAGCTCTTTCACCAGTTAACTTTAAAATAAAACCTCTGCCTCACCAATTACTGGCCCTTAATTTTGTAATTGATCAATTTAGACCTCGCTGTCTTTTAGCCGATGAAGTAGGGTTAGGTAAGACTATTGAAGCAGCTCTGGTAATGGAAGAACTAAAACTGCGAAATATTGTAAAAAGAGTGCTTATTGTAGCTCCTGCTGGTTTAACTCAGCAATGGAAAGATGAATTACAACTTAAATTCTCAGAAGATTTCTCAATTTTTGATGGGAATAGTTTTAAATCATTTAAACAACTTTATGGTTTGGAAACTAATGTCTGGACCAAATTTGATAATGTTATAACTTCTATTGATTTTTTAAAGCCTCGGAAGAGTCATTCAGATCTATCCGAACGTGAGAAGAATCGGCGAGACGAACACAATAAGTTTGTATTTGAGGATTGTGTGAATGCTGGCTGGGATATGGTGATAATAGATGAGGCTCATAAATTAGCAAAAGCTGATG
Source organism: Methanobacterium sp. (assembly GCA_030017655.1). NCBI lineage: Archaea > Methanobacteriati > Methanobacteriota > Methanobacteria > Methanobacteriales > Methanobacteriaceae > Methanobacterium > Methanobacterium sp. Next base: position 127,641 of record JASEIM010000001.1, read on the forward strand.
GAACAGAAGAAACAGCCCGTTATAAATTGGGTAAAGCATTATCCGATTCTGTGCCTATATTTTTGATTTTAACAGCAACTCCTCATCAGGGCAAACCGGATGTTTTCAAGAATCTCTTGAGATTAGTGGATCCCTACACTTTTAATCGCATAGAAGATTTGAAACCTAAAAATGTGAAAAAAATAACAGTTAAAAATCGTAAACGAGCCAGTATTGATTTTAATGGAGATAAATTATTTAAAGAAAGAATAACGACTTTGAGAAAGATTAAATGGGAAATGGGAGTAGATGATCCTGAAAAAGAACTATATCAAGAAGTTGTTAATTATGTTTCAGAATATTATGATCATGCTAGACAAGAAAATAATAATATTCTAATCTTTCTATTAATGCTTTATCAGCGTATTGTTTCCAGTAGTTCTAAAGCAGTTTTAAAATCTTTAGAAAGAAGATTAGCTACCATTAAAACCTTAACAAAGCAAGCTAAAATGGTTATGGAATACTCTCTTGATGATTTCTTTGATGTTCCCGGTGAACAACAATTATATGATTTAGAAAAGATTGTTCCCATCCTCAATAATCCTCATTTAGTTAAAAAGGAAATAAGTATCATTACAAGATGTATCGAACTGGCTAAAAATGCAGTTATTGGAAGAAATGATGCCAAAATGCGGGAACTTATAAAAATAATTGATGAACTTAAAAGAACTGAAAATGATAAGGATTTAAAGATTTTAATTTTCACAGAGTTTATTGAAACTCAAAAATATATCATTGAATCTTTGGAAAGAATTGGATATAAAACAGCTTACATTAATGGTAAATTAAGTCTTCAGGAAAAGATAGAACAGAAAACCAAATTCAAAGAATCTGCGCAAATAATGGTGTCAACAGATGCCGGTGGAGAAGGTATCAACCTGCAATTTTGTCATGTAGTGGTTAATTATGACCTACCGTGGAATCCCATGAAGATAGAACAGAGAATTGGTAGGGTAGATCGTATAGGCCAGGATAAAGACGTTATTGTGGTTAATTTTGTCCTTTCAGACACTATTGAAGAATATGTCAGGGATACCATTGAAGGAAAACTGGAGATAGTTAAAAAACAGTTTGGTGAGGATAAACTTCATGACATATTAACTACCTTAGATGAAGAATTTAGCTTCGATAAGTTGTATATTGATTACATTGTCAAAAATAAGGTTAATGATGAAGAACTTCAAGAAATATCTGATTTAATGTTCCAGAAAGCCACTGATGTTCTGGAAAAAGACGATATTCTAATTCCCTTCTCTGATGATGAAAACTTAAAGTCATTTGATGTAGAAGATATTAGACGAATCTCTACAAAAATACAGAGATTCACAGATTTATTCTTAGAAAAAAGAGGACTGGAATTAAAAGAATACCAGAATAAAGAGGGAGTATTCTATTTTAAAAATGATTTTAAAACAGACGTATTTCCTAAACACTTTTCTAAAGTCATTTTTGAACAGAATAAAGCTTTAGATGAAGAGGATGCTGATCTTTTATCCTTTAAACATCCTTATTTAAATGAATCACTTCTTGCAGCTAAAAATATGGGGAAAACATCATCCTTTAGCATAGAAGATAGCAATTTTGAAGGTACTCAAGGTTACTTATTCAATTTCCTATTCACTATCTCCAATAATTTTAATATAGATGAACAGCATGTCCTGACAGTATTCATTGATGATAATTTGAGATTTAATAGGAGAATATCTGATTATTTAAGTGACATGAGTGATTTAAATCTTTTAGATACAGAAAATACCGTACATACTGATATATCTGATTATTATTCTAAAGCAGAAAAGCAGGCAAATGAATTAGCAGAAAATATATTCTGGGAATTTGAACAAAACATTAAATCTAAAATTGAAGAAGATTTGGAAAAAATAAGACAATATTACAGGCAAAAAGAACATGCCATCCAAGAAATTAAGATTGATAACATTCGCCAGGGCCGGATGAAAGAATTGAAAAAAGAAAGATCTGAACGTATGCTTGAACTAAAAAAAGAATCCGAGTTATTCCCTGAAATTGAATGCTTCCAAGCAGCAAGAGTACTTTTTAAATAAGAGTGTTTTAGAGGGTTCAAATGCAAATGTGGTATGAAAAGATAATCACCTTAATCGAGGATCTAAATGTAGATGTTCTATTTGTAATCGATCCCACCCATCTAATAGATTATCAGGATATTAAAAATAAAATTAGTGAAAAATACTATATTTGTACTTTTGAAAATGAAATTAGGCTTAGAAGAATCCTTAGAGAAAATTTCACTAATCTCATGATTGTTTTTAATGATAAAGAAGCATTACCCTATGATCTTCTCTCAAATCATGCACAAATCAAAATTGGGCCTTCAGATATTTTTCCATATCTAAATGAAGAGATAGTTTCTTCTATTTCCTTTAATGATTATCAGAAAATTTATAGACATTATTTAAAGAAAAAAGACGATTTCTTTGAACAGCTATCCAAAAAAGATACAGAAACATTTTTAAAGAATATGGCATTAACTGAAGATGATTCCAAATATAAAGCATATGAATTAACAGAACAACTTAAAAAACAATCATTTAATATCAATTCTTCGAATTGGGGCAAGATCGCGAATATATATGGAGAAATCATGTATTTAGTTCATAAAAATAACCTTTCCCTAGAAATAGACGATTTGATTAATAAAATCCAATCAGAATTTATTAAATTTATCCTAAATGATTATGAGGATCTTACTTTTGATACAAAGTCTCATTTAAACTCCAATCTATTAAATATCATCAAAATAGATGAAAAAATTGCTCTTATATGCTTTGATTGTATGGGATTTGAGGAATGGCAGGTAATTTATGAATATTTAAAAGAAAATACTAATTTAGAGTTTGATGTTAAATATTCTTTTTCTATTCTTCCTAGTGAAACAGGATATTCCAGAGGAGCTTTATTTTCGGGATTAGTGCCCTTAGAAATACCTGAAAAGAAATCTAATCTTAGAATTGAAGAAGAATTGTTTAAAGAAGCTTTAAGTAATCATAATATTGATGAAAATGATGTTTACTTCAATAGATTCTCAAAACCAGACGAAGTACCTGAAGATTATGCTTTTGAAGATTATGAAGCCTTAGGAATTATTTTTTCATTTGTAGATGAGATAGTGCACAATAAATTAATGGATAAAAATTTACTCATTAATAGTATGGAAACTTTATTAAGAAATAGCAAACTCGACATGTTCCTTGATTCATTAGTCCAAAAAGGATTTAAAGTTTATTTATGCTCTGACCATGGGAATATTTTTTCACAGGGAAATGGAATAAATGTTCCTAAAAAGTTAGTTAATGAAAAAGCTCTCCGATATTTAATATCAGAACATAAAAATATCTTAAAAGAATACAAAGATGAAAATTCAATTATAATTCAGTTTAAAAAAATAATGGGTGAAGAATATATCCTTTTAATGACTGGAAACTCCATGTTAGGCCGAGAAAAAAATTCTAGACTTACACATGGGGGAATATCCATAGAAGAAGTTGTTTTACCATTTATTGAGGTGAAATCCAATGAAAGGATTTGATAGGCCACTTAAACCAGAGTGGATTTATAATGTTATCCAGGAAATTGAAATTGGGGATAAAATTTCAGACCATAAAGAAGATCTCCATAATTTAATCTGGGAATTAGAAGGAAAAGACGGTAAAAGAAAAGTTATAACTGTTTTAAGTCGCTATTATTTAAAAACTCATGATAATTCTAAAGGAAAAGTTGTAGAAGATGTTCCAATTATTCACATAGCTAAAAAATATCCTTTGGAATCCATTGAACCTCTATTGTTATATCAACTTCTTTTCCGATCTCCTATGTTAAGAACTTTAACTAAAATGATTAAAGACATCTATGGACATGATAATCCAATAAATTACACTTTTTTGCGAAAAAAAGTAATAGAGAAGTTTGGTGAAAAAGATATCTCAGCTAGATCCATTAGAAATTTGATTAGTACATTAGTTAGCTTTGGATTATTAGAAAAAAAGGGAAAAGAATATATTTGGACCAGAAAAACTACATTAGATGAATTAAATTTTTGTTTATTCTTAAAATTATATTCTGAAGAATTCAAAAAGTCTCCTCAAATTAATTTAGACGATTTGGAGGATTATTTATTTTTATATTATGATTTACCTGATGTAAATACAATTGCTAAAAAATATAATTCGGTATTATGGGAATACAGTATTAGATTAGGTCAAAAAGTGGTTACGTTTCATGATCAATTTTTTTGGGATTCAGAAACATTAATTAAAGTTTTTAAGAAAATATGAATATTAAAGGGGTATTTAATATGCAGAAAATAAAAAAATGTCTAAATGAATGGAATGCCATAATAGAAGCATTAGGACAGAAAAAACAGTCTATTATAATAAGAAAATACGGGACAACAAACGATAAATTTATTTTTTATCCTACCGTTAGCTATACAATTAAGGATGATTATCTAGATAATTTTCAAAGTAAATATAAATCTTTTGTTGAGGAAAATGCTCTCCCTAAAAAAGAGGATAGTAAAATAGAAGTAAAATATTTTGCTGAAGTAGAAAAAGTAATTGAAAAATCCCCACAAAAAATTGGATCATTGAGAAAATATCATATTTGGGCAAATGAACATGTTAAATCATATTTAGGTAAACAAAAAGCCTATGTATGGATTTTAAAGGTTTATAAATTAAAAGAACCAGTTATGGCTGGAAGGACAAAAGGAATGTTATTTGCTAATTTAGATCAAGAAGTTTCTTTAGAAGGCATTAAACCTGTTTTAAGTGATAATGAATTCTCTAAATTAATTAAAATATTAAATAAGTGATGTTAATGTATAAAATAAGTCTTAAAAGTAGAGAAGTGAATCAGTTAAAAATTGTTAATTTTAGCGAGTTACAAGTTAAAGAAAGATTTGATATTGAAGTTTGGGTTAAAGATAACCCTTCCATTTTAAAAGAGAATCTTCTCATTATTTCTGAACAAATTTTATTACCTTCTGGAAGGCAGCCAGATTTAATTGCTTTGGATAAAAATGGTAATTTAGTAATTATTGAGCTTAAGAGGGATGATTCAGGTAGGGATGTTTATTGGCAGGCTATTACATATGCAGCACAGTTTTCTGAATACGCTTTTCCAGATATAATTGATATGTATGAAACATTTCTTAAGAAATCTGGAAATGAAGATTCTAACGCAAAGGAGAAGATAGAAGAATTTGTAGAAGAGGATTTGGAAAAATTAAATCAGAAACAAAGAATGTTTATAGTATCTAAAGAGTTCCATCAGGATGTTCTTAAAGCTTCATTATGGTTATTAGATTATGGAATAGACATTAAAGTGGTAAAATTAACTCCCTATAAATATACTGATGATACAATATTTCTTGATTCAGAAGTACTTATACCAACACCTGGTGTAGAGGATTACATTGAGAAAAAGGCCGAAAAGGTAAAAAAAGTTGATAAGAGTTATAATACTCCTTGGTGGTCACTCAAAAAAGGTAATTACCCAAATGATGAACTTAAAGATAAATTATATCAGTCATTTACCCGTGAATCTAATTTAACTCCTCGTCTTATCGCATTCTTTGAAATTTTGCTTTCTGAAGATGAATTTTTCAATAGAAATGAGATTAAAGAGCAATTTTATAATGATTATGGTTTTGGAAATAATATAGGTCATGCTGGAACTTTATTGAGTAATGTATCCCAATATATAACAAAGAAAAGTAATGATCACTTAAGGCAAATCTTAGAATTTGAAATGCCTTATGGAAATGAAGGAGAAATTAAAGATAATTATAAAATTGTTCCAAAATACAGGGATTTGATAAGAGAAGTATTGGATGAAGTTGAAACCATAAATGGATAAACTTTAAAAATCAGGTGCATTAAGTGATAGAATGGCAACAATTCGAACAAATCGTAGTGAATAACCTCAAAAGAGATATTAAAAAAGAAACAAACCCAGACCAAAACAAAGCCATCTCCGCACCAATAAACCAATCCCAATTCATTGTTGCAGGCCCTGGAAGTGGAAAAACCACAGTCATGGTCTTAAAAATCCTTAAATTTATCTATGTTGATGATATTCATCCTTCAAGCATCCTTGCAACAACATTCACCCGTAAAGCTGCTGCAGAACTAAGATCAAGAATCCTAAGCTGGGGCGACCAGATAAGACAATATCTACTACAAGATTCATCCTATTCAGCAATTCATAACGATTTAAAAAGACTTGATTTTAACCAGATAATCACAGGAACCCTGGACAGCATCTCTGAAGATATTTTAAGGAATCATCGTGATCCTGGAGCTGCACCTCCAGTTGTAGTTGAAGATTTTGTGGCAAATGCTCTAATGATGCGCATTGGCCTTTTTAGTCAAGAAAGACATCATGAAGAGGATCTAAGAGAATATTTAATTAATTTAAGAGGCACTAAATTTGGTTTTAACACTTCTGAAATGAGTAAGATTCTCTTAGAAATTAAAGACAGGTTCTATCATGATCAGGTTGATTTCTATGCTTTTAGGGATCAAAATGATGATCCTGGGTGTAAATTAGCCTGTGATGCCATTGCAGACTACATCAACGAATTGAAAGATAAATTACTTTATGATTTTGCCATGCTGGAGCAGGAGTTCTTAAACAAGCTTCAAGATGGGAAACTGGACAAATTCCTTAAAGACATCAAACTAATATTAGTGGACGAATACCAGGACACTAATCTACTTCAAGAAAAGATTTATTTCCACCTTGCAAAAGCTGCAATTGAAAATAAAGGCAGTATTATTGTTGTGGGCGACGATGACCAGTCTCTCTATAGATTCAGAGGCGCTACTGTTGATTTATTCACTAATTTCAAGGAAAGAATTCAAAATGAGCTAAATATTACTCATGATCTTATTAATCTTTCTAAAAATTACCGTTCCACCGAATGTGTGGTTGATTTATGCAACGATTTCGCTTGTTTAGATGTAAAATTCCAGCCTGCAAGAGTTGAAGGTAAACCACCAATTGAACCTGCTAGATCCGGTGATTTTACCGATTTTCCAGTATTGGGAATGTTTAGAAGAGATATTCACACTTTAGCTGAAGACCTGGCAAAATTTATTCATCAGGTGATCTATGAAGATGGCTATGAATTTGAATATAAGGGGAGGGTCTATAATATTCAAGCTGATCCAAAAGAAGGCTCCCCTACAGATATTTCTCTTCTTTTAAGCTCTCCAAGGGAGAGAAACTTTGGAGGCAAACCTAGATTACCATTAAGGCTACGTGAAAAACTGATGGAAGTTAATCCTGCAATTTCTGTGTTTAACCCTCGTGGCCAGAGCTTAGAGCGGATTTACTGGGTTAGCATCCTATGTGGCTTGATTTTAGAGTGTATTGATCCTGAAGGTCTTGTTCAAGATAATATAGAAAAATTGCCACGCTCTGCAAAGTATAGGTTTGGTAAATGGCGTGAAGCAGCCAAAAAGTATGTTGAAGAAAACCCTGAACCAGCCGAACCAGTAAATCTTAAACACTTTGTTGATGCATGGAAAACAAGAACACCACTTGGCAGAAGAAAATGGAAAAGAGATGTTCCACTCATGGATTTAGTTTATAAATTAGTTACATGGATTCCAGTGCTTCAAGATGATGTTGAAGGATTGGTCTACCTTGAAGCTGTAACTAGAACCATTGCCCAAACTGGTTTTTTCAGTAATTATGGCTCTGAAATAGTTTTTGATGAAAAATATCCTGAATTAGAGGAATATTCGCTAAAAGAAGCCTACTGGAATATTTTTGTGCCCATTGCTACAGGTGCTATTGATGTTGATGAGGATCTCTTAGAAACTCTTCCTGATGATAGGGTAAGTTTCATGTCCATTCACCAGGCCAAAGGATTGGAGTTTCCACTGGTTATTGTTGATGTGGGCTCTGATTTCCGGCAGAGTTACCCTGCACAAGCATTTAAGAGATTTCCAGAAGATGGAGGAAAATCCTGCACACTTGAAGATGAATTAAGATTATACTGTCCTTTAGGCGCTCCAGATAGGGAAGGAAGAGACAGGGCTTTCGATGATTTAATCAGACAGTACTTTGTGGCCTTCAGCAGGGCGCAGGATGTACTGTTATTGATTGGTTTAAATTCAGTGATTAATGGATACAGATTGAAGGATGGAACTCCTCGATATATCCCTAATGTGGCCACACTTGGGATAGAGATGGGAATAATAAAGGATTAAGAGTATTAAAGTTGATTTAGTAAAAGGTGGAAAAATATGACGCTTTCAGTAAGATCAAAACCATATATAATCCCAGAATACAGCCTAACTGGAGATTTATTAGCTTATTTAACATGTGGATTGCAGTACAGGTATCAAAACAAGGGAACGCTACCTCCTTCCATGCCTATACAGTTATGGTTTGGTGATTTTATTCACGGCGTAATGGAGGAAGCATATCTTCGTTGGAGAGATAAGGATTGGAATGATTTTCCATGGGACTGGGAAAATCAAATCAGGATAATAGAACTTGAAATTGATAAGAGAATGAGATCAAGGGGATTGCAGCCACCTGCAAATTTGTTCTGCCCATTCCAAAAACCTAATGATATACAGGGGCTTTGTGATGATCATAAGCACCCCCATAAGCTTGTTGCGAGTGTTAGGGCAGAAGCTGCGATTAATACTTGGGGTCCGCACCTTTTCCAATTGATCGATGATGCTGAGGTTAGGCTTAAAGGTATTAGGGACATGCCGGGATACAAAAAAGGTGTAAGCCGTTCAAATTATTACGGTGTAACTGGAATAATCGACGTTTTAAGCTCTGTAAAAATAGAAGAAGCTTCCAAAAAGAATTTAATTATTAAATATCTGCATAAAGACCCGGAATACAAAGAAAGAATCGAAAAACTGGATTCTCCAGAATACGAGATTATTGTAGATTATAAAGGTATGAAAAGGCCTCCTGTTAACTCTCCTTCATGGCAGCATCACCAGTGGCAGGTTTTAACCTATTCATGGCTCCGCTCAATGCAGCCAGAGTCACGTCCAGTTTTAACTGGAATTTTATTTTATCTTAATGAATTATCTCTATTTAAAGAGGATTTGAAGCTGCTTAAAGATGAAGTTCAAGATGAAAGCACCGATATTATGCCATTGGGAAATGATTTAAATAATCTCCTTAAATGGAATACAAAATCAAAAGCACCTGATCTATCTGAGACATTCAAAATCAAAGATTTTGATGCCGCAAAAACGAAGTTTTTGCAGGTGTTTAAAAACGAAAGATCCATACGTTTTATCATGACCGAAAATGAATCCATCAACAATTCTCTTAATGAATTCGACAAAGTAGTGGCAGAAATTGAAAACAGCATCGTCTGTGAAGTTCATGGCAAGGGAATAAAATCTTCATGGATTCCAAATCCTGATAAGAGAACGTGTGATGCCTGCGACTTTAGGACGTTCTGTGGGAAATCTGAAAGTAGGAAGAATGTGCTTACAGTTCCATGAATTACTTAATTCAAATGTTTCTCAAGTTTTTTGAATACACTATTAATATTATGATTATTTTGGGGACATATGTTCAAAAAAAGGTTTTTAGTACATAATGGACAATATGTACATAGTGGACATTTGGGTAAGATGTTTGAGATATTAAAAATTAATTCTAAAACTAGCATATTAGATGTTTAAAATGAGAGAAGAAGTTTCTAACTGGTGGAAACAGGCCCTGAAAGACCTGGAAAGTGCCTCTAAGAACCTCGAAATAAAAGAATATTATGTTGCTGCTTTTCTATCTCAACAAGCGGCTGAAAAAGCACTTAAAGCACTTTATATCCATAAACTCAAAGAATCCTCTGGTCCAACACATTCATTACTCTTTTTAGGAAGAAGCGTTAAGATTCCAGATGAATTTTTAAGTGGACTCAGAAAGTTAAGCCCCGATTTCGTCATAACTCGTTACCCTGATGCTGCAAATGGAGTTCCTTATGAACTTTATGACGATGAAATAGCAAGAGAACGGTTAAAAATCGCAAAAGGCGTGGTAAAATGGGTAGAGCAGGAGTTAAAGAGCTAAATAATTTTTTGAATCAAGTTAAAAAGAATTTTAATCCTCAGTTAATCATTCTATTTGGAAGCAGGGCTAGAAATGAATATTTAAAAGAGAGTGACTATGATTTTATTATTGTAAGCCAAGAATTTGAAGGAATACATTTTCTTAAAAGAATTGAAAAGGTTCTCTTATTCTGGAATCTTGACCAGGATGTGGATATCCTGCCGTATACTCCTGAAGAATTCGAAAAGAAAAAACTTGAAATTGGAATAGTTAGTGAAGCCCTTAAACACGGAGTGTTTGTGGCCACGAAATCATAGATTTCGAAGGCCTTAAAAGAAGGCATAATTTTAGAGGATAAATTCCCAGAAAAAGCAATATTATAGAGATAAAAAAGTATTAAATAATTTACAAAAACTTCATTAGTCAAAGCGAGCCAGAAGCTTTTTAGTAGGAGTTAAGAGCATGCTTTTCAAGTCCTGATGGATCTAGCCCCGGTTGATTAATTTTCTTCAATATCAAGGAGAATATTATTTTCTTCTTTTATTATTTTTCCAAGCCTGTTTCTAAAGACGACGGTAACTATTTCGGATTTTATAGAAATCTTGATTATTCTGCTAAAATTTTTTCTATCTCTTCAATAATTTTTTCAACGGCATTTAAACCGTTTTGAACCTCTTTTTCTGTAATTTCTCTTTTAGGGGCCCCTATTTTCACATTACCATAAAAATCAATGTTCCGGATTTCCCATAGTAAATCTATTTTATCCTGGTTTCGTTTAAGCAATTCTTTTGCTCTTTCTCTTCTTAAATTATGACTTTTATAATCTTTCCCATTAATTTTGTCTGTTAAAGTCATTGTGGCAGATTCAAATGCTGCATATGCTAGTCCTGCCACACCAGCCATATCTCCCTGTTCATATAGATCCCTTGCTGATTTTAACAACTTTTTTGCCCTATCCATATCTAAATTAACCATATTTCCTCACCTTCACGTGATATTACATTTTCAAGCCATTTAATTTCCTCTTCTATATTTTCAAGGATTATTTTTTTCTTGGGTATGGTCTTTCCCCTTACAACAATTGATTTGACTTCACCTATTGTTATCTCGGCCATTCTCTCATAATAGGTTCTGGCCTCACCTTCTAACGATTTTGACTTATTTAAGAATTCTTTGGCTTTTTCAACACGATAGATAACGTAAGGCTTTCCGAAGGAACGTATTTCAGCGATGATTTTTAAAATATTTCCCTTAAATACGATACCATTTAAAAGGGCTTCCAGAACAATAAAGTCTACTGGATTTTTAATGTCATCCCATTTATACTCGTGTATTTCAAATCTATGGGGTAAGAATTCGAACCTATCTATATTTATTGATTTTTTAGTAACGATGCAGATATCTATATCGCTTTTTTGTGTTGCTAAGCCTTGAGCGACGCTTCCAAAGACTATGAATAATTCAACATCATTTTTAACTTGATGGTATAAAAGATCGATAACGTTTTTAAAATTAATATCTATATTTTGCCTTTCTTCATCCATAAATAGTTTCCACATGATTTTAACCGCATTCATCTCATAATTTATCCTATAAACTTTTTTGCGACTGCTTTTTTGTTCTAAAATTAGATTGTATTGGGTTAAAACTTTTAAAATCCGTAAAACATTTGATTTGGAAATATTAAGTTCTTTTGATAATTCACTAAGGCCAAAAGAAAGATATGGTTTTAGAATAAGAAATCTGAGTATCTTTATGGTATTTTTAGTTGCCAGATGCTCCAGATTAAATTGTTCTAATTTTAGTACCATATGTTCTAATTATAGAACCATATATAAATATTTTTGTTTAAAAAAAGATTACATTCATACTATTTGAGGACATTAATGATTTATATTCTGCCCATAACGAGCCAGAAGCTTTTTAGTAGGTGTTAAAAGCCTGCTTTTCAGGTCCTGATGGATCCAGCCCTGGTTGATTAATTCTTCTTCAATATCAAGGAGAATATCGTCATCGTCTTCTTCTATTATTTCTCCAAGCCTGTTTCTAAAGACGACTGTTACCATCCCATTTTTTATGGGTTTTAGAAGCTTGTAAGCTGCCTTGATCTCCGCTTCTTCTAATTCTATCATCTTCTCACCATATAGTAAGAATGATTTTAAATTATCGCCAGGCGCCCTGCAGTAGTAATTTCAAGTTTATTCCGGTCTATAAAGCCCATTTCCCTTAGTTCTCTTATGTGGTTATAGGTCATTCCCCTGCTTATCCCCACTTTTATTGCAAGGTTTTGTACTGATATTCCGTTTTGACTTAATTCCTCGAGTATTATTCTTTTTGTTGGTGAGATTCCGAAGTTTAGGATGGGGAGGTCTATGATTTCTTTATCTTCTTCTGTAACATAGACGATGCGTTCTACCCTGTCGTGTCTTGCATAACATCCAAAGAGAGCGCCGAGGGCTTGTGGTTTTCTTCCGCCGCTAACGTTTACAATTACCTTTCTTCCATGGGCGTGTTCAGATTCAATTACATCTGCTGTGTCTTCTGCTATCCTTACAACGTCATATAGGCTTGTGATTTTTGTTTCAAGTTCCATTACTTTTCCAACTGTTTCCTTGAGCATTCTTTCTGCTTCACTTTGTTTTTTGTTGGAATCTTCTTCCCTTAGTAGAACTATTTTTTTTGGTGCAAACTGGGTAATGCAGAACATCACTGGTTCAATTGAATAGATGGTTGAAATTAGGGTGTTATCCATAATATCATATTCCTATGTCAGGAGTTAAAAAGTAAACACTTTTTATCATTGTTTTAGTCCTATGTATTAAGCCTTATATACTTTTCTATGATTAACCATTAAATTAAATATTTAACCTTTAAAATCGGTGTTTTTATATATGATATATGTAAATATGATATTAAATACATCTTATTTATGTTTTTATTCTATTTTTTATAGTATTTATTATATTTGTAAATGTAAAACATATACATTTATATACTCCGAGTGCAAATATAATGTTGGATTAACGTGGAGGAGTTGGAAAAATAAAATTTCTTAATACAATAGAACTGAGATTTTTGCATTTTTTCAATTTAGAATCCTTATTAAAACCATAATTTGGTTTTAATAACCAAAAAATTAGAGGAGGTAAAAAATGAATAATAAATATTTAGTTATATTAGGAATACTTTTAGTTGCAGGTGTTGTGGCTATAAGTGGATGCACTGATTCTTCAACAAACACAACAAGTTCATCAAATCCATCCACAAGTGCAGAAGCACATTTTAAAATTGAAAATTTAAAGGTAAGCAATGAAGGATATGGTGGTTATGCTATAAAAGGAGAATTAACTCCTAATAAGGATATCAGCTACCTTGAAATGGTTACAGTTTGGTATGACTCCAGCGGAGCAGTGATTGAAAGAAATTCACTTGCATGGAATATGAATGACCTTAAATCCGGACAAAAAGTTAAATTTTCAACTAATGATTACTTAGGAACAGATGCAGGAAGTCCTTCTAAAGTAGAGCTTTTAGTCTTTGATGGACCATTTTCTGGCGGCGATGATTCATCTGCAATCTATAGAACCACACTACAAGTATAAATTATACTTTTATTTTATCTTTTTGAGGTTGAGGAAATTCAGAAAATTTCCGAACATTCGAAATCAAAGATTCGATGCACCAAAATCATGGATTTTGAGTGCCACAAAAATCGAAGATTTTTGAGGTGAAATTATGGTTGAAGAAGTAAAAGAGGGATATGGAATAATTGAGGACAACAAAAAACCTTCAAGAACTATGGAATTAGTTTTCGGGATTCTTGGGGGATTCTTTGGTTTGGTTGGAGGTATAGGGGCATTAATCGTTGGGAGCTTTGGAGAAGCCTTTAACTTTGCTGGTTACTCTGATATAATGATTTTGGGAACTGTGGCTATTATTGTATCAATTGCAGGAATAATCGGGGCAATTCTGGTTAAAAAGAATCCAAAGCTAGGCGGAATCTTGATGCTACTAAGCGGAATAATTGGATTCATCTGCATATTCGTATTTTATATACTGGGGGGAATTTTTCTCGTGCTTGGGGGCTTAATGGCTCTAGTGAGGAAATAAACCCGAAAAAGGACTAGTGATTAGTTTAAATGAGGAGTTTTGTCTAATGAAAGCTTCAAGGATACTTTTAATTGAAAATGAATGCATCATAGCAATGGAAATCCAGAACAGCCTGTTAAAGTCAGGATATAAACCATTCACAGCAAATTCTGGTGAAAATGGCTTAAAGATGGCCCTGGAAATAAAACCAGACCTGATTATAATTGATACGGATTTAAAGGCTTTAAATGAAGGTATAAAAACCGCTAAAAGGATAAGGGAAGTTCTGGAAGCGCCAATCATCTACCTTACAGCATATTTCAATGAAAAACTACAAGCTGAATTAACAAAACCCTCTGCTATTATATTAAAACCATTCAATACTGATGAATTAATCAACACCATTAAAACAGCTCTGTATGGATTTGAATCAGAAGAATTAAAGAATGAAATAGGGGATTTAAAATAATCGATTTATAAATTAACCAGAAATGGATAGGTGCGTGATAGAAATGGATGTAATAATAAAGGATTACCTTTCAGGCCTTGAAATGGGCGAAGTGCAGGAATTTGGGGGAATGGCAGTAATCCCCATTCTTTCAAAAAATGGGAATGGGCTTGAATATTTCACCTTAAAAGAGGCAATGGAACTTGATCTGCTAAAAATCACCGAAGTGGATGATTCTGGCCATGTACATGAACTTAAAGTGATTAACGAGGCAGAAATACCAGTATTGATCCTTGATGGGGAGGAGCTTGTGGGCGCAAAGCAAAATAGGATTGTGAACACATCCATACTTCTAAAGGAGAAATCAGAGACCATTATCTCTGTAAGCTGCGTTGAAGAAGGCAGGTGGTCCTATAAATTAGACCATTTCCAGGATTCTGATGCAATTGCATCGTACAGGGTAAGAAATGTGAAATCAGCATCAGTATCAAGGTCAGTAGAAAGAAATGGACATTATTCGTCTGACCAGAGTGCTGTATGGGATGAAGTTCACCAATTAAGCAGTAAAATGGAGGTGTGTTCACCAACAGGCGCCATGAGAGATGTATACGAAGCCAAGAATAAGGATTTAAACGACTATATCAACGCATTTGAAAGAGTTCAGGATCAAAAAGGGCTGATAGTACTCATTAAAGGTGAGATCATGGGTTTTGATATTGTTTCCCGCAAATCAGCCTATATGGATCTGCATAAAAAATTAATTAAAAGCTATGCGCTGGATGCACTCGTTCAGGCTGAAGATAAACAAATAAAAGATGTAGACACACTAAAGAGTGCAAGAAAATTCATTAAAGACATTATGAAGTGCAATGAAAGCAAGCATAGTTCTGTTGGATATGGCTGGGATTACAGGTTTGCCAGCGACTCCTATGTCGGATCAGCACTATTATTTAAAGACCAGGTTATTCATGCATCCTTCTTTAAGAGTCTTGAAGTTGAAAATGAGGATGTTGGTGGGATGGCTAGGTTTAGCAGAAGGGCGAGTTTGAGGATGTGAAATCATTTTTTATTAATTTTTAAATCAAATGGAGATTATATGTTATCTAAAATCTTGAAATATTTTTTAAAAAGCAATTCAATTCCTTCTATGTATCATAGGGGTTATGAAATTTGGTTAAATGAAAAAGGTGAAGAGATATATTTGGATACCGGTGAAAAAACAAATAATGATTATCATAGGCCATGTAAAAGATGTGGACAAGAGCCAACTCCTGATGGGTATGATGCATGTTTAGGAGAACTACCAGGGGTGGAATATGCCTGTTGTGGTCATGGTAAAGAAGGTTATATCAAATTTAGAAATGGAGTTGTAATTAGGGGTAATTTAAAAGTAGAAACAGAAGAGGATAGAAAAAAAGAAAGAGAGCGTTTGTATTCTTTAATTGGGAAAAATTAATTTTCAATCTTTTTACCTACTTCGTTAGTCTACTATGGCGAAAAATGTTAATGGCGGAAAAAAACTGGTACATATTTATATTTTCCCGATCCACTGGACAATTGAATCTATTACCTCTTTTTCTACGTGGCCTTCAATCATGTATTCTTGTGGGGTTGATTTACCCTCACCTGCAATGAATAGGTGGTTAAGTTTGGGGAAAAGTTTAAAACTAGCATTTTTCTTTTGTTTAAGAGCAGTTTTCCAGTTTTCAAAGTCTTTTTCCTCCAAAACCTGATAATCACGTCCGCCCTGGATGACCAGAATAGGCATTTTTAACGCCTTAGCCGCATCCAGTACATTATGTTCACGTAAATCCAGCCAGTAAGCTATTGGAACTCCTAATGGTAAGTCCTGGCGCGAAATTTTATCTTCAGGATCCTTTAAATGTGCTACTTTCTCCTTTAAAGATTCAAGTTCTGCCTTCTGCTCTTTGGTCATTGTGCCTTCAAGGCTGTAAAGATAGGTATACTGGTCTAAAATGGTTTCTTCAAGCGAGCGGGTTATCCCTGCCATGATAATCAATCCAGCCAATTTCTGATCTTTTTGACCAATTCGGGGAGCAAGAGTGGCGCCCAGACTGTGACCTAATAAAAAGACACGTTTGGGGTTTATGCCTTCTGTTTGACGCATTAGTTCAACTGCAAGCAGCGCATCGTCTATGACCTCTTCTTTTACAGTCATTTTCTCTATTAGGTCTGGAGTAAGCTCTTTAGCATGTTTGAAAGTGCGTTTATCATACCGCAGCACAGCAATACCCTTTGAGGCTAAACCCCAGGCCAGATCTCGAAATGTCTTGTTAGGGCCAATTGACTCATCTCTATCATTCGGTCCAGAGCCATGCACTAACACCACGCCTGGAAAACGTCCAGAACCAGCAGGTATTGTCAGTGTACCTGGTAGGGCCCATTTTCCCTCCCCAAGAGTCACTTCCACCTCATGGAAAGCGGATTCATTTACATAAGCCGGTGGATTGTAAACGGTTTGTAGGGGAGTAAAGTTCAGGCCACTGATCTGTCCCTTTTTGTTGAAAACAATCTGTATATCGACGTCAGACCGTTGGAACTGGCATTTGATAACAATAATTTTGTAGTCTTCCATTTCAGTTGTTTGTGTAGGAGTTATTTGTAGCAGAACACCTATATCTGCAATTATATTTTGCCAGGATTCCTGTAATTTAGTTTCATCAAGAGCGGTTTTCATTGGTTCATCAAATTTAGCAGCCGCTTCTTTAAAATCGCCTTGAATCAGCTGGTCTATAAATTCCTGTGCCATTATTTTTAGATTTTCAAAAGTTAATGAACTCATAAATTATTTTCCCCTACATATTTTTCATTATTCATTTGATCTGGATTATTATTAAATTATCTTAGATATAATATAGTATATGGTTTTAAAACATCCTGGTGAGCAGTGCGAATTTTCAAGGGTACTGCCAGAAATTTATAAAAAAGTCCCTGAGGGCGATATTACTTTAAAAGAGTTTTTAAAATTAATGGGAGACCAGGGTAAGTTAATAATATCCATGCTGCTTGCAGCACCATTTTTAATTCCCATATATATCCCTGGAACTGGAATAATTGCTGGATTAATCATATTCACGCTCATTATTAGTATAATATTCAACAGAGATTTAATTCCCAATCGTTTCCAGAAAAAGAAAATATCCCATAAGAATTTAATTAAAGCCTTGGATATTTCATCTCGTGTGTTTAATTATATTGAAAGATTTGTTAAGCCTCGTCTTTTGGTGATGACTACAGGTTTAATAACTCCTAAGGTGAATAAATTCTTTTTATTGTTAAGTACGTTATTATTCATGTTTCCTTTACCTGTTCCACTAACAAATACTTTACCTGCTTTTGGGGTTTTTCTCCTGGCTGCCGGAACTTTAGAATGTGATGGTTATTTGATTTTAGCAGGTTATGGTGCGGTTATAATAACTATTATCTATTTTGGTTCGGTTATTTTACTTGGATGGGCTGGAATATCTGCAGGATTATCTTATTTTGGTTAAAATCTATAATATTTTGCATATCCAAAATATTACATAATATAAAGATCATAATAATACATGGAATATTAATGAGTTGTTATAATATGTCTGATTTGGGGTGGGAGGAGCTTGAAGAAGAATTTAACCTGCTCTTTGAAAACATTTATTCATGCA
Source organism: Methanobacterium sp. (assembly GCA_030017655.1). Taxonomy (NCBI): domain Archaea; kingdom Methanobacteriati; phylum Methanobacteriota; class Methanobacteria; order Methanobacteriales; family Methanobacteriaceae; genus Methanobacterium; species Methanobacterium sp. Next base: position 145,959 of record JASEIM010000001.1, read on the forward strand.
TAGCAACTTTTAAACACCAATTAGATGGATATTTATGGAAATTGATTTTAACCTGGAAAATATTGGAAAATGCCTCTGCAGCAAGTGCAAAGTGCAGGGAAAAAGCCAGTGTGTAAAAGATAATATGATAATGCTCCAGGAAAAAGCGCTAGGTTCTGGTATGGTTGAGCCTGAAGATTTCCCTGCCTTGTATTGTGCGTCTGGTAAAGAAAAGTGCAATGACCTGGATGTAAATGAAAAGTGCAGATGTACAGATTGTTCTATTTATTTAGAAAATGATCTGGAATCTGGAAGTCCTGAAAGCTATTTCTGTCTTAATGGAGCTTCAATCCACTGTTCATTTGGTCAAAGAAATGAGGAAGATATAATACGCGTTAATGATATGCTCAGACATTACTACCTGCGTAGAGATTAGGGGGATGTGATTTTATGAATTATGATCGTTTAAAAACTGTCTTGATTATAGCAGGTGTAATATTGATTTTAGCAGCTATAGCTTATGCTGTTTATGGATTCAGCCTTTTTTGGGCAACTTTTGCAGCAGGAATCACCATAGGCCTGTTAATAATCATTATCATTGTACTTCTTGCACTGGCCATTTATTTATGGATCAGGACATTAATGCTTAAAAGAGATTTAAATAAAACTTTGAGCCAATTAGAACAAACTAAAATAGAATTGGCGAGATGTAAAGCTGAATTAAATCAAAAGAAGCTTGAATAAATTCATTTTTTTATGGTCTACATGCCGAAAATAACCATAGAACCTTCTTATACTCTATTTCCACACTGATCATAAATCATAATAATATGTGCAGATAAACTGGTATTAAAAGTTAAATCTTTATTGGAATGCAAAGATTTATCCTGTGGAGGCTATATTAATGGCAAAAAGAGAATGTTCAAACTGTGGAGCTCAAATAGAAGAAAATGTTAAATTCTGCACTGAATGTGGCAGTAAAATGGAACAAGAGGAATTAAAATGTCCAAGTTGTTCAGCGCAATTACCTAAAGACACAAAATTCTGCACTGAGTGTGGTACTAAAATTGAAACAGCCCCAAAGGAGGTTATCTGTCCAAAATGCCGTAAAAAACTTTCAGCTAACCTTAAATTCTGCACAGAATGCGGAACCAGGCTCGGATTACAGGCTCCGGAGAAAAAGTCCCATGATGATGAGGTGGATAAGCTCATTAAAGAAGCTAAAGATACTGGTAAAGGGCTCTTGAAAGAGGCGGATGGTTTATTGAAGAAGTTTACTCGATAAAGTCATAAAAACAAGGTAAAGTAGATAGTTTGTTAAATAAGTTTAAATGAACTCTATTTTTTTAAAATTTTATGTAAATCAAGCCTTAATCTTTTATTATGGGCTTTATAGTATTAAACACTGATAAGATGCAGAAATTTTGAAGATAGCAGCGTCTCGAGGGCTTAAAAAAAGTTTCATATAATTGAATATAAATTTTTAGGAATTAAAGATAATGGACCAAGTATAGTTTTTTATCCGGTAAGTTACATATTTTAGTCTTTTTGAAATAGCATTAGAAATCCGGTGATTAAAAGCCATAGGCCTACTAAAGTGCCTAGAACTGCTGGATCGGATATAAATGTGGCTATTAACAGGTAAATTAGGCCCAAAATCAAGGAAACTATGCCTGATCTGTTATCTCCGCCAAATTTGCCTGTTAAGGTTGCAATTCCCATCACTATCAAAAATAAGCCTGCGATAAATACAAATAAAGCAGCTACAAAACTGAATAATCCTGGGCTGACTATGAAGCCTATACCAAGAATTAGGGCTATTATTCCTATGATTATTGCTAAAATCCTGACTGTGGTTTCATCTGTTAAAAAACCTGCAATCATTAGACCTATACCTAATAATGATACTATAATTCCAGTTATCAGGCTAAAGGGGATTACTCCAAGGACGGGGAAAGCCAGAACTATTAAGCCAAGAATTATAAGGATCAATCCGCTCTCTTTAATTTGCATAGAATTCATCTCCTTCAAGCTAAGCCTTTAAAATATTTTTTTGGTATCATTCAATATTAATGATTTTGAAGATGGATTTAGGATAAGAACCTTGAATTATTTTGCCATTAGGACACCATACCTCAGGAATAATAATATTGCTGATATCCGGGCAAAGATAATTACAGGCATGGGAAGAGTAATAAAATGATTGCAAGGATAATGACTCATCTTATCATCGTTCATCGCTTATTTTCGAACTTCTGCCATTATTTCACATCAATTAAAATCGATTTAAATCCAATAAGGAATAAAATCTACTCTTTTTTTATTATTTATATGGTTGGCCTAATATAAAAAATTATTGGCCTAAAAATAGATTAAAAATATAAATGAGTTTATTCAAATATAATATTAAAAAAAAGGGATTAATTATGAGATTGAAAGGAGGAATTAAGAATGACACCCCTTGAAGTTTTTGCAATTCTGGTTTTAGCAGGAGCTGTGATAGTTCTTCTGTATTATTATATTCGTGAAATGGGTAGAACGGGAAGCGCAGGTTTTGATACGGTAAAGTCAAGTATTACTGAAGCAAGTAGAGGGGTTTCTGATGTGGGGGTCCGTGTTTCTGAAGGGATCTCTCAACAATACAGTGGATTTAATACTGAAGGAGAAGGAGGAATGTCAGGAGTAAGTGAAAGAGTATCTGGATATGGTGAAAAATTAAAGGGAAGAGTTAAAGATGTTCCTATAAGTACTGATGTTTTATCCGGACGAATTGACGAATTTTTAAACGAACAGAGCGATCAGCTCATAAAGGACTGGTCATTAGCCACAAAGTCGGATTTAGGCAAGCTTGAGAAAAGATACAGCAAGGTTTCACGAGATGTGGATGACCTCACCAAACGGTTCGATGAGTTTAGAAACCACACTAATAAGAAATTTGAACACATTGAAAAGAGATTAACAGCCATAGAGGGTAAAGAAGAAACATCTAAGTAGACATCGTTTAGATGGTGATAAAATGAGGGTAGATGAACAAATAAAGGGAAAAGAAGTTATAGACAGTTCTGCAATGGTGGTTGGTAAAGTAAAAGATGTTGAAATAAATTGGGATAATAACAAAATTGAGGCAATTGTTTTGGGCTCTGGCGGAATTTCTGAAATGTTAGGTTTATCCAGAGATGAAGCTGTAATTCCTTATAATGCTGTTGAACAGATTGGGGATAAAATACTCCTTAAAAAAATAGACTAGAAAAAATTTATTTTTAGAAAAATACTTAGCTAACATTTAGTTAGAATTACTCCAGACATTTCCTCTTTTTATAGTTTCTATGTGAATTCTAATTAGAATTTTTACACATACCTTAAAAATAAGTTACTATCTTCACAAAAATGTGAAAGAATTTTTTCTACATATAATCTCAAAAAATCCAATTAATTATAAATGATTTATTTAATAATTGAGCTTAATTAAATCATTTAAATTAAATATATATTTATTTAATGTTTTTTTAGTGAATAAATAAATTTATTAGATTTTTATTTAGCTTAAAAATGATTAAAATAAATGTGAATTATCAATAAAGATTTATAAGCATTATAAATAATTTGTAAACTTATAATTTGATTTTTATTTATTTTTATTTATTTTTATTGTTACTATTGTCACAAGGGATAGATAATATTAAATATCTTAATTAACATAATATGTATGACAGCTATAACTGTCATTAAATGTAATAATGGGGGTTTAAAGATTACAAGAATAATTATAATTGCCTCAGGAAAAGGAGGGGTGGGTAAAACCACCATAACTGCTAATTTAGGAGTTGCCTTAGCCAGCTATGGTTTAGATGTAACTTTATTGGATTCAGATGTGACCATGGCCAATTTAGAACTTATTTTAGGTATGGAAGGCAGATCAGTTACTTTAAATGACGTTCTTTCTGGTGATGCAGATATTAGTGAGGCAATTTATGAGGGTCCTAGGGGGGTGAAGGTCATACCTGCCGGACTTTCTCTGGAAACCCTAAAAAAAGTTGAAATCGGCCGTTTAGAAAATACATTAGAATTTTTGGCGCAACAAACTGATGTAATCCTTATTGATGCACCTGCAGGGTTAGGAAAAGATGCATTAGCGGCTATTTCTTCAGCACAGGAAATGATTCTTGTAACAACTCCTGAAATCCCCGCCCTTAGCGATGCTCTTAAGACCAAATTGGTAGCCAGTAAATTAGGGGTGAATGTTCTGGGAGTGGTTGTAAATCGTGATAAGAACGATAGGACCTTCTTAACCACTAAAGAGATAGAGATTATTTTAAGGATCCCGGTTCTTGCCAAAATACCTGATGATCCAGAAGTTAGCCGTGCAGCTGCTTTTGCAGAACCCTTTGTTTTAAAAAATCCTAATTCTATAGCTTATACTCCAATAATGCAATTAGGTGCAAATATTATGGGTATAGATTACACTCCATTTGTTCCAGATTATAAAGGAATAGTTTCCAAACTTATCGATGGGATGCTGGGAAAAAAAGAAAAAATCTAATAATTTTTTTAAGATACACTTCTACTAATTCTACAAATTATGGGAAATAAGGTTTTTTTTCTGAGAAATAATAGTTGAATGTTTAAATTAAAATCCAATAAAGAATTATTTATATGAAATTATTCCCTGAAAATTTATTATACAATAGCTACAAAAATTCTAAAAAGGGGAGTTTAAATTGAATAGAAGACACATCTACTTATTAATAATTTTCATAATTGGAATGGTCTTTATATTTGTTTTGTCACAGGGAAGTGCACAGATTTCAACCAAACATTATAAAAATGGTGAAATTTCTTTTGACTATCCTGAAAATTGGCAGGAGTTAAAAGCACAAAATAGCCAGATAGCTGTTTTTAAAGACCCTGAAACAGGTTCAAATATAACCATAAACCGTCAGATGATACCTGAGGGGCATAATGTAGATAAATCAATACCAGAATCAGTTTACAAGCCCAATGAAAATTATGTGATAACTCCGCCAGAAGGTGTTCAAAATGATTTTAAACCAGTTTCAAGTGAATCTGGAAGTATATCGGGCGTTAATTTCGCTGTAAATACTTATAAAACTAAAATTAATGGTTCATCTTTGACTGTAAAGGAATTATGGCTTCAAAAAAATAACGCACTTTACAGTGTAATCTATAAAACAAAGCAAGAAAAGGATAAGAACATATTATTTGGTAATCCGGATGGTTTTGATGTGATTAAAAATAGTTTAAAGGTGGACAATGCATCGCTCAAAAAAAGTTATGTTTTTGCATCAATTTCCATACCAAAGTTAGGCGTTAAATGGGATGTACGTTCGGATACTTTAAATGCATATAATGCAGTTTTACACTACGGGGAAAGTTTTTATCCAGGTCAAAATGGTTCATGCGGAATTATAGGGCATCATACGTTTTATTCTGCTCCTTTTAACCATATAGAAACCCTTAAGAAGGGAGATAAAGTATATATTGATGATTATTTAACCCAGAAAAGATATGTATACAGCGTGCTTAATGCCAGTGATATTCGCTATGATTACAAAACTAATAAAATAACCTTTAATCAGGGTAGTAGAGAGCTTATTATAGGTACATGCTGGCCTCCAGGAAGATCTACAGCAGAGATATATGCACACTGCCAGTTAGATTCGGTAGAACCCTTATGAACATGTATTTAACATTTTATACTACTATTTTTACTTATTTTTCCAAAAACCATTTTTAATGAAATTTTTTGGACTCATAATTTCATGGATATGATCTTAGCATCCTTCTGCTTCTTCAGTTAACACGTCCTCAACTTCTTGCAGTATTTCAGCCCTTAGACTGTCTAGAACCTGGTCTACTCTGTCTTCTGCATCTTTAAAGTTATTTACGTCCTTAATTCTAATATCTATGGTTTTATGTAATTTTATTTCCATCTATATCGCTCCTTAAGTTCGTTTTAAATCAAGTATTAAATTATAAGATACACGTAATACTATTTTATACTTACCCAAATATAAATTATACATGATGAAATTAAGAAACCCTGATTTCGAAAAAAAGGTAGAAGAAACTTTAGAGAAATATCCCCATGTAGAAGTACACATACAACAAATTCAACACGAAGAACCTGATCCAGAATACCTGATAAACGTATATGCCAAGGAAACTCCAGAAACTGAAAAATATGGATATTTAGGTCGCTCAGACGCTTATACAGTCGTTAATAAAAAATCAATGCTTAGGTGGAGAAAATACTTCTTATCAAGGAAAAATGTTGATATTTACCAAGTATAGTGACTGATATTTTAAATTCATTGAAGGAATAAAATTTCAATATGGTTTTATTGAGAAGTCCATAAAATGAAATTCATCAGGAGAACTGGTTTGATATAATTGCATGGTTCCGGAAATTATTGATGGTAAATTCAGGTCATTAATTGCAGTAAGTAGAAATATAACAAGGAGAAAGAAAGTAGAACAGTTAAAACAAAAGATATGGGAATTGGCGCGTTTTAATTACAAGTTTTGCTTATATTACAAGCCATGAACTTCAGGAATCGCTAAGTACAATGAGCAGTTATGCAGAGCTTTTAAAGAGGCGTTATATAGGAAGTTTGACCAGGAAGCTGATGATTTCATTGATTTTATGTTAGATAGTGCCAAAAGAATGAAAGACATGATTCAAGGACTGCCTGATTATTCTCTTGGAACACATGGAGGAAAATTCAGGAAATTTAGCAGTGAAGAAGCACGTAATAATGCTTTAAGTAACCTTCAATCTTCAATTGAAGAGTGTCAGGCCGAAGTAACTCAAGATAATCTTCCAGAAATATTTGCAGATGCTTTTATTTTTTTATTTTACAGTTCAAACTTGGAATAGTTTAGATTTTTGTTGCTAATTCAACTGAATTTAAGATTATAGGGATTTTGAAGAGAATAAATCGTGATTGCAATTGTAATATTTTCAAAATTTATTTAATAGACTTCTATTGCTTCTTTTTCTATATTGTAGTTTGCCAGCCAGCATACAACTCCTAGACGGTAATTGATGGGTATAACAATGTGTTCCTGTACGCTGATTTTACCATGTCTGATATCATCGTTAAAATATTGTATTAATGTCATTGATGTTTGGTATACTCCATCTTTAATGGTTAAATCTTTTATTTCAATTTCTTTCCCATTTTTCACCTTTATACCTCCCATTAAATGGTTTTTTTATACAGAGTTTAATTTCTCCATATGATCATTGTTTTTTAAATTGTTTTTATTATATATGGGCTGATTTAAATTCATTCATAAATTTATTGAGTATTAGCATATATTTTCATTTTTAAGGCTATTTTTATCCTTATTTTTAGATTATTGCCTTTATTAGTGTTTGATATGGTGCTTGATTTTCATAAGTGGATAGATGTATTACATGCATATATATTATGATAAGTAATATAAATATTATTACTATTAATATTTTGAAATCTCAATAAATTATTTCTACATGCAAAATTAGTCACAAAAAGATAATAACAGGATTTAAATTTAAAAAATATCAAAAAACAGAGAATCACATAAATCATGAAATAAGATTGAATGATAAAATAAAAAATTAATGCAATCATAAAATACTTTTAAAGCTATTTTTAAGTATTCAAAAGCCATAATTACCTGTTTTAATCACTTTTAATAGAAATAGATTTTTAAAATTTATTTTCAATTTAAAAAATTGGAAAAATAGGAAAAGTAAGTTTAACCTTTGGAGTTTTTACATTTTTTTATGTAGTCTTCGATGGCTTCGGTTAAGGCCAAATTGGTATATCCTTTTTGAAACTTATATTTTATAGCAGCCATTTGTTTAAATTCAGTATATAGTTCCTGAGATATGTCTGTACCTAACCTACGTTTATCTTTTTGGGTTCCTATGATATTATCTCCTTTATACTTATTTTCGTTGCCCATTTTTTGTAATTTATTATATTTAACTTTTTAGAATCATTCAAATTAAAATTCAGGATTTTTTACATCAAAGTATTTATCAAAAAATAAAGTAAAGAATATAACCTTTTTACATTTAGGGAGTTTAAACATCATTTGTCCATTCATAATAATTTTATATATAAAATACAATTATATTAAAACTTTAAATTGTTAAAAGAGGATTTAAATTGGTTATTTATTTTCGGATTTAATTAATATTTATGATTGGTTTATAAATGTTTTTGTTTTGATAATGATCATAAATAATAAATTATTTATTAACAATAATAATATTAGAGTTTGATTTTTATGGGCTATGTTGTTTGTAAAAAGTGCAGGGGCTACTATGAGCTTCAGGAAGGAGAAAACATCCATGATTTTCTTAGCTGTCAGTGTGGCGGAGAATTAATATATATTGAAAGAATTTTCAGGCTAAAAGATTTAGATAACCATCCAGGGCCAGAAAAAGATGATGAAGATGACGATAAATCTATTAAAACCATTATAGAATCCATAAGGGATTATGATAATGAAAAATCATCAAAGATAGATCATAATAGATCCACAATTACATGGGGAATAGGTTCAAAAAGACATATCCTGGCCATTATAGCCATTATATTTATATTATTGTACTTTTTTACACCTTTTATGGATTTTAATCAGGTAAATTCCATTTCCAGCCAATCCAAACCAGCAGTATCATCTAATAATACTCATCCTGCTGATGAAAAAATAAAATCCCAGGCAGCCCAGTTAATTGAAAAAAGCGGATACTGGTCTATATATCATAGAAAATTAAAGAATGAGCAGGTAAAAAGTGATAATTACATAAGTGGGTTGTGGTATGGGGATGTTGACATTAAAAATAACTCAATCCAAATTTTAAGCTTTAATAATAGCTCTTTTATAGTGCAGTATAAAGCCACTCATCACTGTGCCTACACTCCTGATTCTAATCCAGACAATGATAAATATTTCGATGAAGTTTATCTTTATACAGAAAAGGCTGTTAAAAGCAATGGAGGATGGAAACTTGTAGGGCCAACCAGAGAACCTCAATATATTAAAAATGAATCCTATAAAATACGATATTCCTCATCTACAAAGCAATGGTACCGAGAATTGATAAGTTAATTTTAATTATATTTTTTTGTATATATTAGAAAAATTGAATAACCAAAAAACTTTCGTTAAAGTAGACATTATAAAGAGTAACTATACTGGCAAACAGACAGTTATTGAAATTGCAATTGAATAAATGGCAGATGAATTTATATATTTCAATTATTTTCCTTTTTAATTGCTTAAAACAACATATTATGGCCATATATTAATTAAATAACTGTTTTTTAGGTTTTATTGATTTTTATGCATTAAATTAATATAGTAGTATTTACTATCTAATTTTAATGGAGTAAGACCATTAATAGTAATATAATCAACACAAAAATGGCTATTCAGATTTAATGGTATATTCTACTTCTCGAAATTATTACTTTTTTAGAAGTGGACCATTTACGCAAACACTCATCTTCACTTACAACTAAACACTGGTTTTATTCTGAATGAGGCATGAAGGAGGTGAAAAAACGCATGAATAAACACTTGACGCTTTTATTATTAACAGGAATGGTTCTTTTTATGGCTATGGGTTCTGCAAGTGCAGCAGATACCTACGTAAATGCTACATTAACCACCGGAACTCACACTGGAGAATCATGGGAAAACGCATTTAACACAATACAAGAAGGTATTACTGGCGTAACTAATAACGGAACCGTATTCCTTGCAGCAGGAAACTATAATGGAACAGGAAACAAAGATATAGATGTTTCTAAAAGTTTCACCCTTCAAGGAGCAGGCAAAGAAAATACCATAATTGATGCAGAGAATACAAACAACATACTGGATATTTATGATGGAACAATCACAATAAAAGATTTAACCATTAGAAACGGTTATGAAAGTGGTTGGGGTGGTGCTATCGGTAATTTAGGTACTTTAACCATTATTAACTGTAATTTTGAGAACAACCGGGCAACTATTGGCGGCGGTGCCATTTATACTGGAGAGAATCCTTGGTACCCAGAACAAATAGGTACCTGTAATATTACGGGATGTACTTTCACTGGTAACTCTGCAAGTGGGGATGGTGGTGCAATCTACAACAATCGTGGTACTTTAACAGTAACAGGCAGTACTTTCACCGGTAACACTGTTGATAACAATCTAGACAGTTGTGCTGGTGCTATTTACAATGGATATGGTACTTTAACAGTAAAAGATTGTGTTTTCACTGATAACACTGCAACTGGAGCTGGCGGCGGCGCTATCCTGAATTGGGGTACTTGTACAATAACTGGTAGTATTTTTACTGGTAACACTGCAATGTATGCCGGTGCTATTTACAATCGTGCTTTTACTTCAGAGGGTTCTTTAACTGTAACTGGGTGTAATATCGCTAGTAACTCAGCAAGTTGGGATGGTGGTGTATTCTATAATTGGGGTACATTAATTGCTCATTTCAACCGTATTATTGGTAACACTGCGACTAACTTTGGTAATGCTATCTACAATGCGGGATCTGGTTCAGCAGATGCAGAAAATAACTGGTGGGGAAATAATACCGGTCCAAATACATCAAATCTTTTTGTTGGCCCAGTATATGCTGATCCCTGGCTCGTGCTAAACATATATGCAGACCCCTCCACAATATACACTGGCCAAACATCAACAATCACTGCTAATGTGTATATGGATTCAAACGGCAATAATCACAGTGGTGATGCTGCTCAGTTCTTCTCTGGCCCAAATATAACTCTTACCACCGACCTTGGTACAATTGGAAGTAATTCAATCACTGTTCCATGGGTTTTAGGCCAGGCTGTAAGACCTTTACTGGCTAACGAAGGACCTGGTGTAGCCAATGTTACTGCAGCAGACGTTGAAATAGTCCAAACAACAGTAAATATGCTTCAAGCTCCAGTAACACCATCTAATGAGGTAAATGCAGCAAGCAACACCGTGGAAATGCAGGAAACAGGAATACCAGTTGCAGGGCTGATTCTTGCAGTTCTAGCGGTTTTCAGTGGTTTATTTGCACCAAAAAGAAAATAAATTTTCTTTATTTTTTATTTTTATACTTAAGATAAAATGCATATTATTAAAATCGAAATTTTTAAGGGCAAAAAGACAATTATTAAACCGCTTAATATTTTAAAAAAAGGACATTGAAATAATTATATTTTCTAAATAAATCTAATGAATATATTTTCCATAAATGTTCATTTTAGATAAATTCACATATACCTTTCATTCAGGGATTGTCCATACCATTCTTTAACCCTTCTTGCATCTTTTCAATTTCCTCATTTTGATTTTAATGATAGATTCTGCCAGTGCACGCATTTCCCGATTATCAGAGTTTTTAAAAGCATCTGCGCCATCCTGTGGTGTGGAACCATTTCTTATATAAATGCTCTGTCAAATGGTTTTGCATTTTCAAGCCGGTCCAAATCTGCCTGATCTCCCATCATCCTACTATCCGCTGATGGAACATCTGTGCCGTAAGTTCGCCTGTAAAATTCTCGCATCTGGAAGATTTCCCTGCTTTGATAATCCTTAATGTCTCTTGCTTACTCCTTAATTTCTTGATGCTCTGCCTTTTTTAGGGCAATATCTGCTATAGCTATGGCATCTTCGTGGTGCGGAATCATCTTTTCAATAAAATGACGATTCACGTCTTCCATCATGCCGGAATTGTCATTATTTTCCATTAGTCCATCTCTTAACATAATTAGCCCACTAAAGAGCTTATAAATGCTGCTAATCCAAATAAAATGATTAAAACCAATATTGTTTTTTTCATAAAACACCACTTAAAGTTCTCTTAAAAATTTTTTTTATTCCATGAAATGTTTTTTATGCTTCAACTTCGCTTAGCATCATTGCGTTAAATACTATAAACGGCTTTAAAACTTCAAAACCCGAATATTTCAGGGTATTGACTGCTAAGTTTTTAAGTGCAGTGTTTATGACTTATGTTCTGGATGGGAGTAAAGTACGTTCATTTAAGTCACCACTTGTTTATATTTATGATAAAAATAATTAATATTTATTTGTGGATGAATATTACATAATTAATTAATAACTTGATTTAAAGTTTTTATTAACGGTTCTGGTTATTTTTAAATAGCAAATAATATAATAAAAGTTTAAATAGTGGATAAATAATAAAATCACTTATAAAAAGTCCTGGATGAAGATAGTGCCAATTGGAGGGGTACCATCTGCTGTTTTAACTGCAGTATTCTGTTCAATTGGCATCTAGATGATGTCCACTGCTCAAAAGTCCATTTATCAAATGTTACAGGAGACACACAGATGAACTCTGAATTTTTACAAGATAAAGAAATAATAGTAGCCTCGAACAGAGGACCAGTACTGTTTAAAAGAGATGGAAAGGGGAAACTCGAACTAATAAGAGGATTGGGGGGGATAGTTGGCTCAATGATACCCTTCATGAAAAAAACGCATGCAAAATGGGTTTCTTCCGCAATCGGGGAATGTGATCAATATATAAATGATAAATACAATGGTAAAGTGCCTATACCATTAGAAGACCCTGAATATTATTTGCAATTCATTAAAACAGAAGATGAAATTTTTAACAATTTTAATGGTAAATTTGCAAATCCACTGCTATGGTTTATTCACCACTCCATGTGGAATCCACCATATTCACCATGTGCAGACGAAGAACTGCACCAGGCATGGGATTCATACAAACATGTAAACACCAAGTTTGCAGAAGCAATAGGAGAAGATATTCGTACATCAAATAAGACTCCAATAGTAATGTTACAGGATTATCATATTTATTTAACACCCAAAATGATCAGAAAACAGCATCCAGATGTTCTTATGAGTCAGTTTGTACATATACCATTCCCTGCACCAGAAACATTCCAGCAGCTGCCCAATCACATGCAAATCGAGATATTAGAGGGAATGCTCACGAATGATGTTCTGGGATTCCATATTCCACGTTATATGAACAATTTCTTCCAAACAGTTAAATTCATCCTGCCGAGTGCATTGGTGGATGAAATAAAGGGAGATATTCTGTATGACGGACATATCTGCCATGTAAGGACCTATCCTATCAGTGTTGACATAGAAACCCTTCAGACACTTGCAAAAAGTCCAGATGTCATTGCTAAGGAAGCAGAAGTAGATGAACTGATTGGAGACTGCAAGCTAATCTACAGGACAGATCGAGCAGATTTATCAAAAAATATAATCAGAGGATTCCAGGCTTATGATCTATTCCTTCAAAAATATCCAGAATGGAAAGAAAAAGTTAAATTTGTAGCAACCCTGGTGGCAACAAGACAGGATATAAAAGTTTACAGGGAATACACTGATAATATAAGGGAAATAGTTAAGAAAATCAACGAAAAACACGGAACTGCAAATTGGGAGCCAATTAAATACATCTGCAGGGGAGACTACCACCTTGTAATTGCCCTTTTAAAGAGATATGATGTTTTAATGGTTAACCCTATACTAGATGGAATGAATATCGTGGCCAAAGAAGGGAGCATTGTTAACGAAAATAATGGTGTATTGGTTCTCTCTACTGGAGCAGGATGTTATGAAGAGTTAAAAGATGGAGCAATTTGCATAAATCCATACGATCTAAGACAGACAGCTGAATCAATCGACATGGCCCTATTAATGGATGAAAAAACCAAGGCAGAGATGATTAAAGAAGCAAGGGCAGCCATAGAACAGAATGATCTAAACAGGTGGATATCTGATCAACTAAAAGACATTGAAACTGTAATGTACGAAAGACAGGCACTTAAATCAGGAAAACCTGAGGAAGCTCGTTTTGAAATGAATTAGGTGTGATTTGAAGATAGCTTCCCGATATCTTCAAATTTTAATATATATTAAATTTAAAATAATAATAATGATTTTAATGGATAGGTGTTCCCAATTCAACTTCATGATTTCTTAAAAAAAGCCGAAAAGGAAAAGGCTTTGCCAAAAGTTATTGCCTATAACAGAATTGATGGTCCAGGATCCAGTTTAGATTTAAGCGAATTCCAGCAGACATTCTGGAAATTACCAGATATCCCCGAAAAAGATGATCCACGAAGAAAATGGACGCAAACTCTTCCAAGAACAGTGGGTATAACTATAGATACAGGAACTAAAATAGAGGCTCATCCATTTGACCCAGACCTTATAGGTGTAAAATCAATTGAATATAAAACAGAAGTCTCAGCAGTTCCAGGTGAAGTAACTCCAGTAAAAGAGAACTGGCTACTTAAAATACTTGAAATATTTAACCTTAAAGGAGTTATGTTTGTTTTAAAGAATCTGAGAGAAGGTATACAATCTTCAGGACTCGGGGGATCATCAACTGCAGCAATCGGCGTTTGTATACTTGCAAATGAATTAGCAGGACGCCCATTTAACAATATACAATTGATTTCTTTAGCTTCTCGTATTGAACAGGGTTTTGGAGTAAGTATCACAGGAACACAGGAACAGTCCAATGTTATTTTTGGGGGAGTAACTGATTATGTCTGGTTTCCATGGGGAATACCGGGACGTCCGGATACTGGTTACGGTGAATCTTTAAGATTTGAACTCATAAAACCAGAAGATTACAATCTTTTAGAGGATAGAACAGCTATTTTTCATTCTGGCCACCCTCGACGCAGTTCTGATGTGAATTTAGCATGGAGAAACGCCCTTCTAACTGAAACAGGATATGGATTACATTCTAAGAAAATTAAGGTGGCTTATGAGTTTCGGGAGGGATTAAGACTTAAAAAATGGGATCATGTCCTTGAATCAATAGATAAATACCGAAAAATACGAACAAAACTATGTGAAGATTACATGGATAGCTCCAGGGATATGCTGGAACGAGCTAAGAGCTGCAACTGCACAGCTTTCCCTTTGGGCGCTGGTGGAGGGGGAGGAGTCCTCATATTTTCTCCTGAACCCGAATCTCTAGAAAAATTACGTGAGGATCTTGAGGGTATTTACCGCGAAATACCATTTAAAATACGATCCAGAGGCCATGAAATTAGTAATGTATAGTTTGTAGGAATTAATTTATTTTAAACTATAAATAGAAGAGTTATAGCTAAATGCTTTATTTGATAAGATTAATTAGTTTTTTAGCTTCATTTTTTTATAATAATTTTCATGCAGTGTTCTATGTTTTTATGGGATTTAAAATGAAAATATTTTTCAATATTATGCCATACCCTTGTCATTTAAAACTCTTTAATAAATATTAAAACTTTTTCTTATTAATATGCCTTGAATTAGCACTTCTTTGAGGATATGTTACACAAAATATAAATAATAATGAGAAT
The DNA here is from genome assembly GCA_030017655.1 of Methanobacterium sp. Lineage (NCBI taxonomy): Archaea > Methanobacteriati > Methanobacteriota > Methanobacteria > Methanobacteriales > Methanobacteriaceae > Methanobacterium > Methanobacterium sp. Next base: position 161,336 of record JASEIM010000001.1, read on the forward strand.
CAATAATACACATAAAAGAATGGGGATATTGACCGACAATATTAAGTTATGATTCAATATTACATCTGCTGTGCTCAATTAACATTCTTAAATACAATTTATATATTCTATCCCCCAATAAGGCATAAAGAGAGGGAAAAGAATAAATCGAGGTATTTAAAGCGCCGTTTTTAGTACAATGATATATGGTACTTGATTATGATCTATGCAGAATCAAGTACAGCTCTAAATCCGGGTTAGAATCCACGAATGTATGGGAAATATCTATTCGTAATCTCGTTTTTTATTCTAAAAACCATCATAAGATGAAACTATCAACCGAATATGAGTTGATTTTAATGGGTTACCTGGTTTGTAAAAGATGTAATGGCTACTATGAGCTTTTAAAAGGCGAATCTCCAGATGATTATGAACGATGTCAATGTGGCGGGAAATTAAAATACGTTCTATACCTCAATTCAGATATTGACTGTAAATATCATAATTGTTATAATAACACCAAAGTTTGCCCTAAATGTGGAAAAGATAATATAAAAACAGTGCAGATCTGTGTTTTCTGTGGCCATAACTTTGAAAATAAAGAAAAATCAATATCTCCACTTGTTGTAGTTGCCGCGATTTTAATTGGGATATTACTGGTTTTAATACCCATTTTGGCTTTATAATTACTAATTGTAAATATAAAACATTCGTTTGCAATATACTTGATATGTATAATTTTTGTAGCTTATAAAATAGTTTCATTCAATCGAAAAAAATATTTTAAATACTTTTACTATGAATTAAGATAATTAAGGCCTTTTTATTCTTTAATAACGTGAAACTTTAATATTTTATAAGGGCTAGTGTTTTTTGCATGGAATTAGATATTTATAAAATTATTTAGTAGTAAATTTTTTGCATTACTTTTCTGTTACATTGCCAGTATATTTTTTTCATTTTTATTAAAAAACCATAATAATTATTAATAATATATTATATATTATTACTGGCTATTAAGTAATAGCCATTATTAGTAAAGGGATCTTTGAAAATTTAAATAATATTCATAAAAATAGCATTTAAAATTAAAAATAACGATAGTAAATGTAGTTATAACTGATTAAACCAGTAATAATCCCTAATTACAAAATCAAATAGCATCTATAAAAATTACAATTAAAATGAAACCTAAATTTTTATTCAGGTTTTAGATGAGGCTCAGTGAATATTCTTTAGTTAAAATTCAGTTAGAAAATAAATAAAATTATAATTGCATTTAAATAGGTTATTTGGTTTTAGATGGGTTTTTAAGAGTGTTAAGACAATTTTCAGAACCTGCAATTTATTGTGGTTTGTCCCTTTAAAAATTCACTGTAAATGGGGGTGAAAAAAGAAATGATAACAAAAAAACACATGATATTTCTCCTATTGGTAGGATTAGTAGCCATGATGGCTATAAGTTCTGTTAGTGCAGCTGACACAGTTAAATATGTAAATGGCTCTGTTGTTACTTCAGGAGATGGAAATACATGGAGCACAGCATATAAAACTATACGGGAAGGTATTAATAATGTAGCTAATGGTGGAACTGTAAACATAGCACCAGGAACTTACACAGGAACGGGGAACAAAGATATAACTGTCAATAAAAACGTTACCATTAAAGGAACAGGCGAAAACAATACCATAATCGACCCAAAAAGAAAAGGCAGAGCATTTAACATTACTCCAGGCAATAATGTCACTATACAGGATTTAACTATCAAAAATGGAAATGCAAATGAAGGTGGCGCAATCTTAAATAAGGGTAATTTAACCGTAAAAAGAGTTACATTCAAAAATAACAAAGCAAGATTTGGTGGTGCAATTGCCAATTTAGGAAATGCCACAATTACTGGAAGCACCTTCAAAAATAACAATGCAAGATTAGGAGGCGCAATCTACAATACTGGAATTGGATCCAAATTATCTATTAAGTACAGCAGAATTCTAGATAACTCTCCAAAAGACATCTATGTGGACTCTGGTACTGTAGATGCTCGTTATAATTGGTGGGGTACTAATTTCAGCAGAACAAACCCGTTATTTGCTGGGAGAATCGCAAAGAATAGATATAATTCACCAGTTGTTTATTATGACCCATGGCTTATTCTAAGAATCAAAGCAGATCCAAATTCAATTTATACAGGCGGATCCAGTACAATCACCGCTGATCTATACACAGATTCTGCAGGTGGAAACCATAAGGCTAATTCTACATTGTATCCACCAGAAATACCAGTTAGATTCACCACAGACCTTGGTAGTATTGGAAGCCATATCGAAAATACAGTCTTAAAGTATGGAATCGCTAGCGTTACTTTAAGTGCTGGTCATCAGACAGGCATAGCCCATATTACTGCTAGAGTGGATAATCAATTGGTCCGTTTAGGTGTAACTATACGTAGAACTAGAGATCCTTGGCGAGGACATTCGCTGTATAGATGCTGTGATATTAATGGAGCAGCAGGTGGAAATGAAGGCAGGGAATTGTGTAGGAACATCCATTGGAGGTTTAATAACAACAACTGGAGACATACACTTAACCATCGAAGGTTTAATAACATCCGATGGAGGTTTAATAACAACCAAAGATTCACTACCCGTCTGTGAACCGATTTCAATGTCATAGATCTTGGAGTATCTGTCACTTCATAGTACTGTTCCGCGGCTAAAGTATCTATGAAAAGACAGGACTACCAATAAAATACTTAGTAATGGTGTTTAATTGGTTTAAGTGGTTTAGTGGTTCTAAACAATTGATATTTTCTTTTTTCTTTTTTTAAATTTTAGGCCAGAAAATGTACTTAAAAATAACTATTTTTTCCTTTTAAACCTATTTCTTGCTCGGATAATTCCAAGCACCACAAAACCGATTATGATTGCAATTATAATGCCATAAATTACTCCAAATCCCACAATGAGTATAGCGTTAATCACTCCATTTATAAAACTGCTAATCGCATCAACTATGGAAGATAGGACATCTAAAAGTATCATATTAATATATTCTAATTTTAATTTAATATAATTGGTGAATCTCTTAACCTTTAAAAATAGATAATAGATCCTACAAATTTTTAAGATAGTAACCTTTAAAAGTACTAAAAATAAACATTATAATAATATTATACAAAATCTGAGTGAATTGCTTATATTAATTAAGCAGCCAGATAAATGCCATTTAACCCAAATAAATCATTATTTGTTTTTAAATATGTAATTTAAATGGATTTATTAAATAAAAACTGGTTTCACTTTTTTAAAATGAAATTTTTGGAGTTGATTTTTACGTTAGAAATTACAAATTATACTCCCATAATGGCCACTTGTCTGGGTGTTGTTATGGGTTTAGCGTCCAGTGAGTTAAGTAACTGGCGTAAGGATAGGAAATCTAAAAGAAGGAAGATAAATTCAACACGTACTTTAATTTCAATTGAAAATGAGAGAAATTTAGAGCTTCTTAAGGATTTCTGGTACAAATTAAATAAGACAGATCTTGATGAATCAAAGATTGATCTTGCACATAGATTGATTAAAATGCCAATGCCTTCATGGAATGAAACAATGTGGGAAAAACAGGCTTCTTTACTGGCAATAACTTTTAGTGATAAGGAAATTATCGCGGTTTCATCATTTAATAACTGTTTAGATATCTTAAGGTCAATTTATTCAAAACTTGTTGATTTGGATACTAAAGATAGGGAATATAACAGTACATATGCTGCAAGTGGGGCTGAATTATCCTCCATTCCACGCTCTAACCGTTTTAAGGAGGAGGCACCAGGCCTATGGGATGAATTTGAAGAAATTGCAGTAAATTTGATTGAAAAAGGTAATCCTTTAAATAAAAATAAGAAATAGATAACTCTCAAAGAATAAAGGTAAAAGAGGAATTATTTCTCTAATTTTTTTCTATGTAACTCCTTTATCGCTTACTTTTATTTGATGTATTGCAGGGGCACTGTCTTTAGCACCATTGTTTACGATTAATATAAGCTTATATATTCCTGATTTATCTGGAGTAAAACTTGGACTAGCAGCTGTAGAGTCATCAAGAGTGTCTGTACTTCCTGGTGGCGTTTCCATTATTCATTTATATTCTTTTAATGGATTTCCAGAAGGATCTACAATGCTGCTTCCATCAAGAGTTAATTGGTTCTCTACTTTTCCTTTTGTTTCAGCATTTATTTGGGCAAATGGTTTATTATCCAGCCCACGGGAACTTAAATTTTTTGACCTTGAATAAATACGAAATTTCACAAAACCTTTTTTTATATAATCGCCCAATAAATTAACAGATAGTTTATTGGGAGATTTATTATGAAAACAGTGAAAATAATGCCCTGCCTGGATATGAAGGAGGGGCGCGTTGTAAAAGGAGTTCATTTTGTAGATCTAAAAGATGCAGGAGACCCCATAGAAAATGCAGCCCTGTACCAGGAAGAAGGCGCTGACGAACTGGCCATGCTGGATATAGCTGCAACACTTGAAAACAGAAAAACCCGCCTTGAATGGGTGAAGGGAGTATCATCAGTCATCGATATACCACTAACTGTAGGTGGGGGAATCGCAACACTGGAAGATATTGAATTAACCCTGGATGCAGGTGCAGATAAGGTATCAATTAACAGTGCAGCAGTAAAAAAACCCGAAATAGTGAAAGATGCAGTTAAAGAATTCGGTTCTCAGTATTTAACCATTGCAATTGACGGATGCAGAAATGAAAAGATGCCCTCAGGATTTGAAGTTGTGGTTGCTGGAGGTACCAAACCTGCAGGAATAGATGCGGTCCAATGGGCCGCCGAGTGCGAAGAGATGGGTGCTGGAGTTATTCTACCTACAAGTATGGACGGCGATGGGACGCAGGCGGGCTACGACCTGGAATATACCAGAGCCATTTCTGATGCTGTTAATCTGCCGGTTATTGCATCTGGAGGTGCCGGAAAGCTTTCAGATTTTTATGATGCAGTAGAAAAAGGTGGAGCTGAAATACTACTTGCTGCTTCAGTCTTCCATTACCGTACTTTCAGCGTGAAGCAGGTTAAAGAATATTTACATGGTAAAGGAATTGATGTTTTACGTTGAACCTTTAAAGGTTCATAATTTAATTTTTTTAATAATTACAGGCGATTTTAATAATAGATATTCATATTTGATGGGATAATGAAGAAATTTTTCTTTTATAACCAGAATGCTTGACAAACCCGTATCTGCATAAAGCGGCAGAAATCGCCAAGAATACAATGAATCTGTAAATGTTGATGGTAAAGGGCTAAAAAGGAAATAATGGTCTTTTATAACTTTTAGATGAATTAAATGAAGATTTATCAATTGAAAATAAAAAGTGTCTGATTTGCGGAGGTCATGGTGCTGTTTCCTTACTTTCAGAAAACATGCTGGAAATTTATGGATAAATAGAGAATTACAAATCTGGAAAATGAATTTATTATGGATGTTGAAATGTTAAATTATAAATTTTAAAACAAATTCTTCCTTATTCAGAGTATTATTTCGTAGAACTTTTATTTTTGTCCCATATTATGGAATATTATGTTAAAATTAGACTGATTATTGAGAAATTATATGCATCAAAAATCAAAAAACATAAAAATTTCTCTATTTACTAGGAGCTCCCTGATTTTTATAAAATTTAAGATTTTAAAGCATAATGGCTATTGATAAAATTTCACAGAGGGCTTTTTTGCATGTAAAACTCTAATTTTACTTAGAATTTTAAGACATAAGTACTTAAATAAGGAGATTTAATTGAAAAACATATGAAAATCCAGTTTTTACAATTTCAGCGGCCTATAAATCTAAATGTATCTGGAAAAATAGCGTTATCAGTTATGGTCAATGAGGTTTAAAAGATGGAAAAAAGAAACAGAATTATATTAGGGGCTGTATTGATTCTTGTTTTTTTAGTTGTGGCTGCAGCATCTATTTATTTAATTAATACAGAAAAAAGTAATTTAAATGTTGATAATGTTAATGATAGGGATGTAGGTACTGATAATTCAGACCAGAATGCTATAGATAATGGTTCAAATACTTCTGATGATACTAAAAAGAGTTCTGATGTTCCTAAATCATCTAAAATTCTTGGAAGTACTGATTATGGCAGAGTAACTGTGGAGGGGCCTTTTGGTAATTCAAATTCTCCAGTTAGAATCGCTGTTATAGTTGGTGTGCATCCTCTCGAGTCCAGCTCACATAAAGCAATGGTGGAGTCAATAAAAAGTAGTGATAAATCATTAAATTACTGTTACTATATTTACAGGGTTACTGTTACTCAAAATGCAGGGGATTATGATAAAGGAAGGATGAATGGGCAGTTACTTGCCAATAAATTTGTTGTACCCCACGTAATTGGGGGAAATTATAATTTAGCTTTAGATATACACTCTAATCGGGGAAACTATAAAGAAAAGTGGTTTGTATTCGCTCCATTAGAAGATGGCAGGTCTAAATCAATTGCACTTAAATTAAAGGAAGGATTACCTGGTTTTGTATATTATAATCCTCCTTCTCAAACAAGCCCTAAATATGTAACAATTCCAATAATTAATGGTGGAACTCCTGCTGTTGTATATGAAACATATCTTTATGAATCATATGGTGATACATTGAGATATGCTAAGGCTTATTTAAGTGCTGTTGAAAATTTGAAGCTGTAAATAGTGAAGACTTATTTAAATCTTTTTTGTCTTTCACTTTTTTAACTTAATTATAATACTTACTAATTATAAAGTAATACATGCTTAATGATTTTTTAATAAAACGGGGTGAATTCATGAAGCATGTGCTTGTAATATATGAGATTGAAGATTATAAAAAATGGAAGCGTATTTATGACGACAACACAGCTAATCGTAAAATTAATGGTTCTAAAGAAGCATACATCTATCGTAACGAAGATAATCACCTTGAATTAGCAGTCATATACAGCTGGGATGATCTGGATAACGCTCGAAAGTACTTCGCAAGTGAAGATTTCAAAAATAAAATGTTTGCTGCGGGGGTTCATGGAGAACCTGAAATTCGTTACATTGAAGAAATAGAAAGGACAATAGCTTAAAAAACAGGAATCAATCCTTTGCTGTTTCCTGTAATGCATTCTCCACCTTTAGGAGTTACTATAAACGTATTTTCAATTCCAACCATTCCAATGTCTTTAATACCTCTTTTAGGTTCAATTGCAAAGACCATCCCTTCTTGCAGCGGTTCAGTAAATCTTTCTGCTATTACTGGAAGTTCATCGATTAATAGACCTATCCCGTGGCCCAGAAACTTAACTCTACGTTTACCGAAGCCCATAAAGTTCCTTTTAAAGTCATCATCAAGATTATCCATTATTGATCTGTAAATCTCAGAAGGCAGAGAGCCGGGTTTTAACATGGAAGCAATTTCATCTTGTATTTCCACACACTTCTTGTGGGCATCTATTGCATATTGGGGGAGGGAACGCCCAAACATGTATGTAACGGTTTTATCTGTATTATAACCTTCAACTCCACATCCAATATCAATATATACAAGATCTCCCTTCTTCAGTTTCCTGTCGCGGCTTCCAAGAAGAGGTACAGCAGGACTTAATCCTCTGGTGCCGCTTGCACCATCAAAATATGTTGGATAAATTGAACTATCACCAAAACCAACATGTCCAAGTATCATCTCGGTATCGAACATACCAAAACGGGTTATTCCGTGATGTCCTTCTTCCACCATAATTTTATAAAGCTCAGCCCCCAAATCTGCTTCGCTCATTCCTTCATTAAATAATCCTGTTGCAATATACTCCAGCACGTGCTGATGGATCTTACCGGATTCTCTCATTAATTGGAGCTCATATTCACTTTTCACAGCCCTGACTGCAGCAATGGTAGTATCGGCTGGTTTAAAATTCTTAAATGGGAAATGTTTCTGGAATCTCTTATAAAAAGCCAGCGGAACCACTTCAGTTTCAAGATATACCGTTTCTGGAAGTTTATCTGTATCTTTTGCTGCATCACGGAAGCTGTTCATATGTTCTATTTTTTCAAATAAAGATTCATCCAGAGCTCTTTGATAACTTCGCCGTACCCAAAATGTTGCTTCACCATCCCTGGGAATAATCAGCATCCCATCCTGCATGGTCCCTGTAAAATAATATTGATTTATTTTGCTGAAGATGGCCGTAATTTCCCAATCAGGATTTGATATGTCCATCTGCATCCTAAAACATTTCATACGGTTTTTAAGTTCATTTAAAGGTACTTTATTCATTTATCCATACTCTCCTGAATATTTTAAAAGTGTAACCTTGAGTATAGTAGATGCAGCATAATATATAAACAATTAAGATTATTATATACCTGATCTGAAGGTTATGGATAGAATTGCAAATTATTTTTGTTTAAAAGCTGTTTTAAGAATGGATAGTAATGAATTAAAATTCACCCCCAATACAAAATCTCCAACAATATTAAAAAATCTGGACGAATCACTGGCTATCTGTCGTATCTTTTTCCAGTGATGATGATGAATTCAACAGGATCGATGAAAATTTCCCGCACAACTCATGAGCATATCTTGACTGTAGATGTATGCAAATATATGTCTGTTATTATAAACTGCGAAATAATAGAACGTCTCAAAGAGAAAAAATTACCTCGTAGATTTTGTCCTGTTCAAAGTTGCTGGGATGAACATGAGTTAGCTCCAGAAATCGATGAAATGCATTAGGATTATTTAAATAAAAAAATTCTCCAGAAATGGAAGGGAGAGGATACGTTGTAAAATCATTGTAAGCAGCTCTATGGGCATTTTTCAGGAGAAAACCTTTGGGGAATGTTGCTTAATAGCGTTTAATCTTGGAAATGAATCCGATATGATTATATGGCCATATAACAGGTTTTTATTGTATTAAAGACAATATTGCAAGTAAATAGATGAATAAACTGACTAAAATGGACATAATCATAATTTATGTTGATGGATTACTTCAATTATTCTAAATATTTTTATTTTTTTTACTTTTCCATGATATTAATCTCTGACCTCTTGAGTTAGTGTAAAACACATTATTCTGCGATTTTATATTGGCTTGAATTTCAAGTACAAAAATTATTTAAATTAATAAAGACATATATATGGATAATAATATTTTTGATTTTATTCTAAAAATCAGGCTTTGGAATTTTGACATTCTGATGTTAGGGAAATATAACATGGAAATAAGGACATTGGAACATTTAATGGATATTTTAATGCTTTTTAATTAGTTAAGGAGGGATGAGAGTTTATGGACTTAGAAGAACTTAATAATAAGAAAAAGGATCTTTTAGGGCAGATTAATGCATATGAAGAGCTTCAATCAGGATTGGAATACATAGAGAGGTATAACAGGGAAAATTATACTAACGAAAAACTAAAAGTGTATACCACTGCATATGAGCCCCATCTTGAAGAAATAACAGAATCTAATGTGGCAGATATACTGAAACGATTAACTGATAATCTGTTAAAAGTATCTGAAGAGATCAACCATATTAAAATGTCATCAAAATGACATCTTTAAATAGTTAATGGGAAGATTATTGTGAAACGTGATTAGAAAATTGAAGAGATATTGGGAATTTTAGATTTCATTCTTCAATAACATCTGTCACTTTCATACCAATTTTTCTTTTTTCTCCAGCCGCACCCTTAATTTTGCCTCTTACTTCAAGATATTCTCCACCTTTAAGATCAAGAAATTCAACCACTGTATTTGGTATTTTAACATACATGCCCTCGTCTCTCATTTCTGTTTTTACCAGTATTTTTTTAGTTTTTCTTTCTAAATCCATATTCATCACCATGAACCGTTTACAGTCTAAGTCAATTATTATATTTGTTTATTGTTATATTTTAAATCTTCATTTTAAAAATTCAATCTCTTATATGAATTAAATATGCTTATCCGGTTTTATTTATCTTAATTACTTAATTGCATAGTGTATGTTATCTAAACAGTGAATATATAATCCTTAAGGGAGTTAACCAAAATTTCAAGAATTATTATTAAATATTTAGACTATTCCTAATTAAGAAAAAAACCATCATCAAATCCCAACAAAAGTAAAATATTTTTTTTTGGTTAATTAAATAGTAAGATCAAGCCATAAAGAACTTTATCACTAAAATCATGGTGAAAATGGATTATGAGGCATAATGATGCATTTTAATTATTATACCTAAATAAACTATTAGACTATGTGGATATAAAATCCATATATATTTTGAATATATATTTAGACCTTTAAAATATTCAAAAAATAAATATAATATTATATTTATTTGTGAATGGCATAAAAAAAATATATTTATAAGCATTTATAATTTAATTATAAATAATGGCATTAATTAGGTTGCAGTGAATTGAGAGTTAATTTTAATTATATTTATTGAATTTGACTAATTGAGTTAATATATCCTGTATAATTCGGGAGATTGAAGATCATGACAGATAAAACTAAACAAAAAATAATGGACACTGCATTAAAAATTTTTGCAGAAAGAGGATATACCGGTGCAACAACCAAGGCTTTAGCTGAAGAAGCAGGTTTCAGCGAAATGACATTGTTCAGGAAATTTAAAAGCAAAGAAAATCTTTTTAACATGGTTCTCCTTCAAAACAGGGAGAAAATTATAAATGATCTTGATTCAATCTTCATATTTGAAGATATACAAGACCCGAGGGATTTCCTGAAATCCTTTATAGAAGGCGTTATTGATTTAATTGATAGGAATTTTGAATGTATTAGTATTTTAGTTCAGGGAAATCCAGAAATATTTCCAGTAATGAAGGGATCAAATAGTATTTTTTTCTCTAAAATGGGAGAAAATATGGCAAATTTAAAAATCTTTCAAAACAGCAATATAGATCTCAAATTTTTTGCCTTTAATTTAATTACTTTTTCCTATTTCATTGTTCTAGATAAATATAGGGGGCAAAATTCTCTTAACAGAGACGAATTGATAAAAGAATTCATTAATTGTTCTGCTAAATACTTTGAATTGAAATAAAATACTTCATTACACAACCAAGAGAAAGATGAATAATATTTATAGGATAAACCTGGAATTATGGGGTAAATTAGCGATGCCCATAATTCAGAAGACTAAAAATAAACTAAGAAGATCAAAGATTATTTGGAAGATAAGAAAAGGATAAAGTATGGTAATGGAGATAATAGAACTGTATTTAAAGTATTTGTAAAAAAATAATAATTATTCAAACTGTTTTAAATAGCTATTTTTAATTTTTTCATATTCTTCTTCTGTAATCGCACCCAAATCCAGTAGTTCTTTCGCTTTTTTTATTTCTTCAAAGAAATCTGTTTTTTTAAGTTCGGTATAGCTCTCTTTAGTATCTTTAGATAAATCCAGCTCTTCATCCGCATTATCATCAGTTTCTTGGGATACTTCTAATAAATCTGTCTCTTCGGGAGATTTTTCATGTTCAACTTCGTTATTTACAGTAATTTCTTTTATATCTTCTTCAGCTACTTCGGCTGGAGTATCCTTTAAGTATTTTCCACATCCAATGCAGAATCTGGAATTTTCCGCATTTTCAGTCTGGCAGTCAGGGCAAATAATTGATTTGGATTTAATTTCTTTTATCTCTACTTTATTTTCTTTTTTTAATTTATTTCCACAGCTAATACAGAATTTAGAGGATTCAAAATTCATGGCTCCACATTTGGGGCAAGAAATTTCCTTTTTATTTGGTGTTCCCAATTTCACGGGGGTTCTGGATTTTATGGGGGGTTTATAAACATCTGAAGATGATTTTTTATCTGGTTCTATACCTTTTCTTTTTAATTCAAGCCTTCTCTTTATTTCTTCATTTGAAACCATGATTTTTCACCTCTTCCTTAGTCACTTGGAGATCTATAAATGTGTTAAATGAATGCATAATTTGGTTTATGTTATTTTATTTATATAACTTATTCTTAAGATTCAATTTCCAAATAGTAATAAGAATTAAAGTATAAAATAAGATTAAATGTGTAATTATATCTCAAAAAAAGATATTAGCAATAATTAAAAATTCAATGTAAAATTAGGCTAAAAATAATAATCTATCCAACCCTAAAAAGTTTGAGGTTGGATAGGAATAATTCATTAAGGAGCTAAATAACCTTAATACAGGTATTTTAGGCTCCAGCACCCCTTAAAGGGCCTGTTTTCATTTCAATCATCATCGGCTTTGGTAATTCAATGCCAATAGTTTCTTTTATGACATCTTCCACAGTTTCAACCAGAATGAATTCTAATTCATCTTTGACATCTTCTGGAATGTCATCTAAATCCTTTTCATTATCTTTTGGCAGGATCACACGTTTTATTCCAGCACGATGGGCTGCAAGAACTTTCTCTTTTATCCCGCCAACTGGTAAAACTGCTCCTCTAAGTGAGATTTCACCGGTCATTGCCAGCTTTGGATCCACTTCTTGGCCGGTTACAAGAGATGCTATGGTGGTTAATAGCGCTACTCCTGCAGATGGTCCGTCTTTTGGAATTGCACCAGATGGAACGTGAATGTGTAAATCCTTTTTGTCAAATTCAACATGTTTCATGTTAAAGGCAAGCCTTGAGCGGATGAGTGACTGTGAAATCTTTGCAGATTCTTTCATTACATCGCCCAGTTGACCGGTTAGGGTTAATTTCCCTGTTCCGGGCATGAAGGCACCTTCAATGAACAGTATGTCTCCACCTACAGGTGTCCATGCAAGACCTGTTACAACTCCTGGAGGGTTGTTTTTACCTGCTTGCTGGTATGGGATGAGTTCATGACCTAAAATGTCATATAACATATCTTCTTTAATTACATATGGTAATTCCACTTTTCCCAGCACGATTTTTTCTGAAGCAACTCTGGCAACCGCAGATAACTGGCGTTTAAGTCCTCTTACTCCTGCTTCTCTGGTATATTTTTCGATAATGGCTTTTATTGCATCATCTTCAATTTGAATCTGGCTTTCATCTAATCCATTGTCTTCAAGTACCAGGTCTACTAGGTGATTTCTGGCAATATGGAATTTTTCATGGCTGGTGTAACTACCAATTTCAATGACTTCCATACGGTCTCTCAGCGGTCCTGGAATACCTCTTATGTCATTTGCTGTTGCAATGAAGAATACATCAGATAAATCGTATGGAACTTCTAAGTAATGGTCTGAAAAGGTGTTATTTTGTTCAGGGTCTAATACTTCCAGTAATGCGCTTGCTGGATCACCACTATAGGATGCCATTAGTTTATCCACTTCATCCAAGATGAATACAGGATTTCTCTCACCAGCACGTTTCATCCCCTGAATAATACGGCCAGGTAATGCACCTAAGTAGGTTCTTCTGTGCCCCCTAATTTCAGATTCGTCTTTAACACCACCAAGACTAATTCTAACATATTTTCTTTTCAGTGCTTCAGCGATACTTCTTCCTAAGCTTGTTTTACCTGTTCCTGGAGGCCCTACAAGTAATAAGATAGATCCCTGTTTGTTTTGTTTTAGCTTCATCACTGTCATGTGCTGAATAATTCTATCTTTAACTTTATCAAGTCCATAGTGCTGTTCATCCAGTAATTTCCTTGCAGCTTCGATATCTATGTCTCTAACTTTACTTGGACCCCATGGAAGGTTTACCAGCAGTTCAAGATAGTTTCTGATTACATTTTCTTCTGAACTGTGAGGCCCCTGCCTTTCCAGCTTATCCACTTCTTCTAATGCCACTTTTTTAACATCTTCGGGCATATTCGCTGCTTCAATTAATTCCCTGTAATCTTTCTTACCTGTACCTCCTTCTACTTCATTTAATTCTTCTTTAATGGCTTTAAGCTGCTCTTTAAGCATGACTTCTCTGTTTCTTTTGTTCATTTCTTCGTTGAATTTAGCAGCCATCTCCATCTGTAATTTTATTGATTCCTTTTGTTCAATTAGAATGTCCAGGAATTTTAGACTTTTTTCTTTTAGTGAACGCATTTCCAGTAATTCCTGTTTTTCTGGAACAGGTATTCTTACATACTGGAATACATAGGCAATAATCTTTGTGAGGTCCTTTTGTTTATTTACATGTTCAACATAAGCTTTTGAGCCTTTAAAGTTTTCACTGATTTCTGATACTAAGTCTTTTATATTATCGATTATTTCTTGTTGATCCTGTGGATCTAAATCAATTATATCAGGGATTAGGTTGTAGGTTGCCCTGTAATTTCTACCATCAGGGATAAATTCTTCTATTTTTGCTCTTTCTATAATTTCAACGTTTATATGGTAAAAATGCTTATGCTGTTTGACTTTGTTAATTTTGATGAGTGTCCCTGTTTTGTATAAATCTTCATCTATGTATAATGATTCATCTTCTATTTCCTTAACAGCAACGGCAATGCCGTAGAAATCATCTCTGGCCACCCTGTTGTAGAGTTCGCCGCCAGTTTTTTTATCAATTTTAAGATTCATGTTAGTTTTATGTAATAAGACAGTATCTGGAATGACTACTACAGATAATTCTTTATTAACGTTCATTTCATTCATATTATCACTTTTGGGTTTGGATAATTTGCTTAATTTTCTGGGTAATCTTTTGAATTTAATAATAATGGTTTATAGAGCTTATTCACTCTTTTCAGTTTTATTGCATTTGGATAAAACGCAGCCAAATAAAAAATCAATCTTTTGTTTGTGATTTATCATTTCAGTTTTGTTGAATGTGTAGTAAATGTAGTTGCCCTTTTTTTCTGCTCTGAGAATCTTTGCGGTTTTCAGTATTTTCAGATGTTGTGATGCTGCTGGCTGGGTTAACCCCATTATTTGTGCCATTTGGGTAACACTAACCTTTTCTAATTCTCCTGACGTCATTTTATAAATTAATAACAGGCGATTAATGTTGCTGAGGGCCTTGAATAGTTCTTCTAATTCTTCAGATAAATCACAGCAATATTCAGATTTTATCCTCAACATGGCTATAGGTATATAAGAATATACTTATATACTTTTCTACTTCATGAAGAAATTTTTTTAATTATTTAAAAGATACAATGCAAAATAGCTAATAATGATTCAAATTAAATAAAAAATGAATTTAATTATTTAAATGTTATAAATTACCCGTAATGTCTTTTAAATTCATAAAAAATTTTTTATATGCACTTTTTAATGTAAGGAAAGGTGACTAATATCCAATAAATATAATAATAAATACTTATAAAGTATTATATAATATATAGTTGGGGTGAATCCATGCATTATGTTCTTGTAAGACATAAAATTAAAGATTATGATAAATGGAAACGTATTTACGATGAAAACATGGAAAATCGTAAAAATAACGGTTCTAAAGGGGGTCATGTTCTTAAGGGAACAGATGATCCCGATGAAATTGTGATTTTATTTGAATGGGATGATCTGGATAATGCAAGGAAATTTTACAGATCAGAGGAAACACGAAAAAGAATGGAAAAAGCAGGAGTTGAAAATCCTGAAATCCACTATCTGGAAGGCATAGGAAAAACAACAGCCTAATCTAAAGTATATCATTCACTATAGCAGCTAACATGATTTTCCTTGCAGATGTTTATTAAATGTCTGGAAGATATGAAAAGGCTTGATTCTGACTTAAATTGCTTTCCCAGGTAAGAATGTTTTTCAATTCCATAAATTATAATGCCAACAATCTTATTTTGGTTATTTATAACTGGACCTCCGCTGTAACCTTTAGCTGTAGGGGCACTTGTTTGATAATAAACTGTACCTTTGATATTGGGCTTTGTGGCAGTTAGAAAACCAGATGATGAAGAGGGGGTTAAAGAATTTTTCACTGAATTATGCATCCTTACATTGCCAGGATAACCATAAATACGAAGGGTGTCGCCTATAATTGGCTTTTTAGAAGTAATTTCAAGTGTGGGTAAATTTTTAACTGGATCTATTTTCAAAAGAGCCATATCTTCATTTTTATCTGGATCCCCCACATCAATTATATGAGCATTATAAGGATGGATAGAATTAATACCTGCAGAAGGAGGTAATTTGACTTTAATAACCTGTTTAGCTGATTTTGCATTCATTAGGTTTTTTTGTCTAAGATATGTCATTACCATGTCTATATCTGCTACATCATGATATTGGGGGTTTTCAGTGCTGTTATGGATTAACTGATTTCCTAATTGGGGATTAATATGCGAGATGTAGTCATTTACAGCTGCTTTTTCTAAATAATATATTGTATCATAATTTTCCATCTTTTTGGCCTTATTTTGTTCACTGGAAGTCTTAGGATCTCCAATAACATGAAAAGCAGTTATTATATAGCCATCGCTGGTTATAATTACTCCCGAACCTGTACAAAGGGGATAATAATCAATTTCGATTTGGGAAGTTTTATTTAAAAAGGGATCTGTAATTGTAACAATGCCTGACACTCCATTTTCGATATAAACGGTTGAAGTTGAGGGGTCATTTGAAAAAGAGTCATTATTATTATAATTGAATAATGTAACTCCAGATATAGTAATTAAAATAGTAACAAATATCAATATTACTTTTTTATTTGGTGTCATTCTGCCCCTCATTATTAATAAAAAATATAATATTATTATTAACTATGTGGGAACAGAAATTTAATATTTTCTCTTTTAAAATTCTTACAAATTTATAGATGTATTTAATAGCTTTAAAAAGTGAACATATCTAAATGGATTATTTTATAATTAAAGAAAAATTGATTTATATTTAAATAAATTGGTTTTAAGCAAAAAAAATTAAAGGAGAGGAGATTTTAAGATACTCCTCCAGCCCCTCCCAGATTTTTCCCTGTTTTGGCGCTGATATGTATTTCTCCCACTGTATTTCCGTTATATATGACAGGTACGATGTAAATATCTTCACCGTCTATTTTACTTAATTTTGCTTTACCTGCCTTTGCTCCTGGTTCTTCAATGTATTTTTGAGCTATTTTTTGAGCTTCTTCTTTGGATATCTGATTGGTACTGGGAGTTGCACTATTTTTAGCAACTGAACTCTTTTTTTCAGTATTAACGGATTTGTCACTGGAACTATTATTGGTCCCATCCCCATATGCCGCAAATACAAGGCCAACTGCAGCAATTATTGCAATTAGCCCAATTATTGATTTTTTAATCATTTTTACTACCTCTTAATTGTACTCATTTATTTAGTGATTCATTGGTATTAGAAAGGTAATGATGCATATGTACCTTTTAATGTGCATGTTTTTATATTCCAGTTTTTTATAACACCAAATGTATTGCTGTTACTTGTTGCATCTGCTGAATACCATTTACCGTCCACCCATACATTTGCATAGACGTGGCCGTATACGTTACCGCTTGTAAATCTAGCGCTCACATATACATATTTTGCAGGTATTCCTGCAGCTCTTAAAAGAGCGATTAAAAGATGTGTATGGTCACAACAGTTTGCACTCTTTGAAGTAAGTGTGCCTAATGCACCTTTTTTGGTGTTATAATAGAATGAATAGCTTGTTCTATCCCTTACATAGTTGAAAATTGCTACTGCTTTAGCATATGTTGATGTTTTTCCTTTGGTTAGTGTTGCAGCTGTGTTTTTTATTGTTTGAGAAGTTACTTCACAATATCTGGTTTGTACAAGATAAGACTGTAAACTTGCAGTTGTAACTCCACCCGCTGCCATTGGTTCATCATTCGATACATTAGTTCCTATTAATGCTTTATCATTCTCATTGAATTGTTCGAGGTAATCGGTCAATTGTGAATCATTGGAATTTTCTTTTTCTATATAAGGATCTGCCTGAATATTCGATTTGGTAGTATTTTTATTACATGAATTGAATTGTATCTTATTTTGATTCTGAATATTTCCTGAATTAGTTGAATTTTCAATGGTTTCTTTATCGGTTTCAACTGATTTTTCAATGTTTTCTGTTTTGTTTGTA
Organism: Methanobacterium sp.; assembly: GCA_030017655.1. Taxonomy (NCBI): domain Archaea; kingdom Methanobacteriati; phylum Methanobacteriota; class Methanobacteria; order Methanobacteriales; family Methanobacteriaceae; genus Methanobacterium; species Methanobacterium sp. The sequence goes on from JASEIM010000001.1 coordinate 179,318, forward strand.
ATTTTTGAATAGAAAACCCTTTTAGGTTTTTCTTCTTTTATTGCTTTTTTGTTTGTTTTAAAAGTTTTTTTGTGTTTTTTTGATTTTTTAAAACCAATTTCATCAGCCTTTTTTTGCGTTCTGGCTGAATGTTTTGAAATATTTGAATTATTTACTTCATTATTTATATTTTGCACATAATCTGTATTATCAACCTTTTTATGCGCATCACCTACTTCTGATGCGTTTACACCAGCTATGCCAGTCATTGATATGCTGGCAGCTAATAGGACTGTAAATAACAGTTTTTTCGAAATTATACCGCCTCCGATTCCCTATGGTAAAAATACCCTTTAAGGGTATTTTTCGGGGATAGGGCATAATTTGACATTATCATATTTAAACCTTTTGGTTAAAATTTAAAAAAAAGGCACTTATATTGCTCTTTTTGGGATTTAGGGCATGCTGTGTGGATATCTATTATTGGTATTTTGGAGGAGCTTTCTCAGTTAATATTTTTAATCAATTGAGTTATTTAAAACATTATTCTGCAAAAAAAGGCATAATCACAGTCATTTCAATATAAGTATCAACGCTCTACTCATCAAATAATGCTTAATAATGGTTTATTAAAGTAACTACTCGCTTTAAATGATTTTAATAAAAAGGTTGTATGTAATATATCAAAATGGGTTTCATATTATCTATAGGATTAAAGTAATGTTTTAATAAATGAATTATTAAAAATTGTAAATGATAAAAATAGATATTTCTAAACAATTATTGGTGTTTTCATGCCAGATCTTGTCTGTGATAAATGTGGAAGATATTATAGGAAAGATAAATCTGTAAACAAGTATAACAAATGTTCCTGTGGTGGAAAATTACGCATGTTAGATGCTGAAAATTTGAAAAAATCGTCTGAATTAGGAAAAGAACCTAAAAGACTTGAAAATTTAACTTCAAAGAATTATATTCCCATAATTATGATTTTTATGATGGTCCTGGTTGGTATTGTAGTTTTTTCTGCTGCTTCTTCTGTTTTTGACCCTGCAGGTTTTTATGATGTTAAATGTCCTTATTGCAGTTCAGAAAATGTAAAAATGATAGATTCAGATATTTCAAATCAATCTTTAAGCATATCTAATTCTTTCGACGTATATTTATGTGAAAAATGCAAAAAAGAATTTTATTATGATAAAGAGAGTGAAGAAACAATTAAATATTGATAAAAAGTTTTATACAATCTTTCTCTAAATTTAATAATAAGAATTTTAAACATCCAATATAATTTAACGATTTTAATCAATATAAAACCTTATTAAACGTTTATGGTAACTTTTAATTTTATTTAGCACTTAAATAAACATTATTTTATCAATTGGGATAACATTATTAGGTTGATATATCTAAATATCCTTTAATTTATTATGGACTTAGGAGGTTTATTTTCGGTTTTTCATGGTTAAATTGTTTTTATTCGCTTAAATACGACATATTTATGACTAGTATTCCTAAAAACATATTTAAATGAATATTTGTTAATACAAAAGGTTATATACATCTTAACTCATAATATTCTTAAGTAAAGTGAGAAAATTTTATTTTTAAACAAGTTATCAGGAACATATTTCAAATATAGGCCGTTTAAAGTTAATAATATGAAAATTATAGCCTATACAGAATTTAAAAACAGATTAAGGTGATTTCATGGAAGATGCATTTATTACAAGAGATGGAAAAATAATCGCAAAGAAAGACATTAAAAAGGGAGAAACAATTAAAATCGACTTAAAAAACCTTTCCATAGCGAGAGAGCTTGAAAAAGGAAAATTAAAACCAGGAGAAGAGGGAGAGATGGCAGTTATAACATTACCAGAATGGCTTGCAACCAACAAGGGATTATCCAGTGAAATCGTGGGCATAATTAAAAAAGAAACAAAAAAAGCAATATTAATAAAACTGGAACAGGACGAAGTCTGGCTGCCAAAATCAGCCATAGAGATTGAAATATAATTTTAAACAGACTTTCATTTATTTTTTAAATTTAGAGTAATGAGATCAAATACTTTATGCGTTGTAAGCAGTGGAAAACTGAAAATATGGGATAAACAACCCGATTATGGCCCAGTTAGGGTCAGAGATATGTATATTGGCATATTTTCCAAAAAATGCATTGAATATGCTGAAAAACTCTATCCTTATTCCTGGAGAATACTATCTGCAGAATACGGTTTCATGAAAGGGGATGATATTGTTCCCGCACCATATGAGGCCTGTTTTCATAATAAAAATTCGAAACCAATATCTGTTGATGAATTGAAGATTCAGGCAGAGGATGATGCGTTAAAAGAATATAATAAAATAATAGTTTTGGGCGGAAAATATTATACAAATCTGATTAAATCAATCTTTCCACATAAATATGTATATAATCCATTAGAAGGCTGCAAAGGAATTGGATATATGATAAGCAGGCTTAATAAGGCCATAAAATATTAAAACTTAATTATATTCAATTATTAAAAATAAATTTAATCAATGGATTATAGACTAAATTAAACTCTATTATTGAGTATTTAACAAAATATTAAATAGATAATATTAAGGAGAAGTAAAACAATATAATTATAATTGATATGATTTGTGGAAAAGGCACTTAATGATTTAACTTAATTTCATTAAATTAAGAAGACAGGATAAATGAGGAATATCATATTTCTATCAGTTAGAATCTAATAATATTGATGGAAATATGGAAAATTTACAATAACTCAGCTCAGCAAATTCATGATTGAGCAAAATAATAAAGGCCTGCCCTCAAAAAAGAAGAGGAGATTTAATATGGTATCTGAAAAATTTTATCAAAAGTTAATGGAAATATCAAAGGTAATGGAAAAAGAAGGGGAAGGAATAAGTTACATTCACAATGGAATTAATAAGTACACCATAGGAACTAAAGTATACAGCGAAAAAATTGCCGAATATCTTGATAAAACAGTGGAAAATTGGGAAGGCAGCGAAGCTCTGGTTGAAAAGCCAAAAAAAGGCAAAGTAAACAAAAAAGCCAGAAAGGTGGGTTATCTCTGGAAAATCCCAATTGAAGCTTGAATTTTTTTTAATTAACGCATCGGATTTAATCAAGTTATTTTTAAATTAATTATTGTATATTTGAAGCTATCAGACCATTTATTTTTAAATTATTAAGTAACTTTTACTTTTTTTGGAGGAAAATAGTTGAAAGCAATGCTTCTCCGGGTTGGAATAGATAAAGGCACCGATGGATGTCTCGCACCTATTTTTAGTGATGGTACCTTCGAATATATTCCCTTATCAGAATCTGATGAAACAGATGAAAATAGGACTTATGGCAGTATTAAAGGCTGCAAAGGTATATGCTTATCCCAATATCTTCCAGAAAAGGTCAAAAATAGAAAAATACATTTTGATCCGGAATTTGAAACATTTACATATGGAGATAAAGGTTCTAAAGCAAAATCAATTTTAAAGTTAAATAAAGGAGATTTACTGGTATTTTATGCAGGCCTAACTCCATTTAAGCATAAATTATACGATGAAGCCCTGTATATAATTGGTTATTTCACTGTCTGGGAAATCGTTGATTTTAAGAACTGTTCTAATAAAGAAAAGGAAAAATACAGTAAAAGATATTTTAATAATCCTCATATTAAAAGAAAAAACGATCTGGATGATCTGGTAATTGTTGTTGGAGATAAAAACAAGAGTAGATTACTGGATAAAGCTATTCTAATCAGTAAAAAGAGATTGAATAAGATTGGAAGAACTTACCACGCCGTATCAAAAGATATGGAAGAATTACTTGGAATTAAAGGTTCGATTCAAAGAAGCATTCCGCCGAGATTTATTGAGAATAAGGAATATTTGGGTAATCTTTTAAATTTGATAGGATATGAATGAAGTGTTAATATTTTATCTAAATCACTTATTTTGCCAAAAGTACAATCAATGAATTAGATGAAAAATAGTAAAAATATCGGTATTTTAATTTTCTTATAAATACTTAGCGGAATTTATTTTTAAAAAATTATTTTATTAACTTTTTAACATAGTAATCATACTGGGATTATAATCACATGGGGGGTGGAAATATAAATAAGAAAGTATTCGCTGCAGTAGCACTTCTTTTCATGGTTCTATTTAGCTTTCAACTTGCAGAACCAGTATCGGCTTTAAAATTAGTGGATAAAGGAACAAAATTCATATCCAGCGAGCAGTTTGGTGATATGAAGATATCATGGAAAACATACAAGTTCAACAGAAATTATCTGAAAATATATTCCACAACGTACATTAAAAATCCAGATACTGGAAGATATGTGGTAAGCTGGCATCATGTTATAACACTTAGCAAAGTTTCCAGAAAAAGAATTAAAATCAAAGACTGGACCGACAGTGAATTAGCCCCGGGAACAATTATTTCATATGATAGGACCAGATTAAGCGCTTACAGATACTACTGGAGTTTTTACAGATCACAGATACATTAAATTTTATTTTTTTTATCTTCCAAAGGCTTTAACAACTTCTTTAAGCTTTTCTTTTATGTCAATCATCTGCGGACATATCATTTCACATTCGTCGCATTCAATACAGCGTGATGCCTTTTCTTCGTTCTTTAAAATAGTCATATAATGCATTTTTGCATTTTCAGGGTCATTGAGCATGGTGGCATAGTTATAGTACATGAAACAATCCGGAATATTCACACCTTCCGGGCAGGGCATGCAGTATCCGCAGGCAGTGCAGTCAACACCTCTGTTTTCACGGTAGGCGCTACATGCTTCTTTAATTAGTAATTTTTCATCTTCACTTAAAGAATCAGGATATCCTTGGGAAGCGTATTCAATGTTTTCTTTAACCTGATCAAGGGTTGACATGCCGCTTAAAACAACGTCAATTTCTGGATAATCCCACAAGTATTTGAATGCCCATTCTGCAGGTTTTCTTTTGACTTCTGCTTCATCCCATACAGATTGCACATCTTCAGGCACGTAACTGGCCAGTACACCCCCTCTAAGAGGTTCCATAATCACGATTCCCATGTTCTTTGATGAAGCATACCTTAAACCTTCCCTACCTGCCTGATAGTTTTCATCCATGAAGTTGTACTGGATCTGGCAGATGTCCCAGTCATAGATGTCTGCAATATCCATAAAAAATTCCAGATCATCATGAAATGAAAAACCATTATATTTTATTCGCCCATCAGCTTTTAAATCATCCAGAAACTCAAGAACACCTGCTTTTTCCAGTTGTGGCCAGTAATTCTTGTTTAAAGAATGAACAAGATAAAAATCAATTTTTTCACTTTGAAGTCTTTCTAACTGTTTATCCAGATAATAATCCATGTCTTCTCTGCTTTTTATATTCCAGCTTGGTATTTTGGTTGCAATATAAACCTTTTCATGGTATTCCTCTGTTAACGATTTGCCAAGAAATTTTTCGCTGGCACCGTTGTGGTATGGATAAGCTGTATCCAGGTAGTTTACTCCGTTATCAATTGCATAATAAAGCATTTTCCGGGCTTTTTCTTCATCTATGTGGCTTTGATTCCCATTAATTACTGGAAGGCGCATGCAGCCAAATCCAAGTATTGAAACATCTATACCGGTTGATCCAAGCTTTCTGTATAGCATAAAGATCCTCTTTTTAGTAATTTTCAGAAAATCTGCAATGGCTTAAACAATATTATTTTGAGGTTAATTTGACATAAATCTGACTGTAACTTACATGATTATTAGTTTAATCTATTTATTATTTGTTAATTGTTTAAATTCTGATTTTGCATTTGATGTATTTTTTACTATAAAAAATCAGATAATAGTAATACTTTTTTAGTAATATCGACATACATTTCAAGTGTAAAAAAGGTGTTACTTTTTTACCTTATTTTTTTCGTTATATTATTTAATAATCCATTAATTGTTATCAAAATTATCATTCACATAATCTATGGAATAATATTTAAAAATATGGAAAAATAATGAAATATGTGATGATTTAAATTATGCTCAATAAAATAAAATTAAATATAATACTAAATTATTAATAATGACATACATTTCAAGTGTAAAAAAAATTAATATTTTAATATCAATTTACTGTTAATACATGTTGTTGAAACAAATGCAAATAAAAAAATATTTTATTTAATTATACTATCCATAAAAATTAAACTTAATAATGAAATATTTAATTAAAAAAACTATAAAAAACTTTAATTTCAATTATAGATATATATAAATTAATTTAAACAATTATTAAAAGTTAAATCATTATTATAAATGAAAAATAAACTGAATAAAAAGATTTATTGAAATTATTATCTTAAAAGTCTATTTTTAGTCAAATTTTCCCAACAGGGGCAATGTATATGGCAAATTCGTCTTCACCATCCAGACGAAGTAAATTATCCAGATATTCCTGATCGTAAGCTGCAATGGCGCATGTCCCCGCACCTATTGCTTCACATGCTAAATAAAGGTTCTGACCTACATGTCCTGCATCAAGTGCAATTTCTTTGTATGATGCTAATCCGTAACGCCATTCCATTCTGTAGGGGATTGCACTCCATATAAATGTTAAAGCACCCCTTCCAGCAAATGTTTGACCCATAGTGGCTTTTATTACCTTTTCTTTTAAACCTTCCTCTTCAAATTCAAAAATCAGCTCATGGGATAATGGTAAATAACGATAAATACCCTGAGTAACATCTTCTACGTTAAAAATGGCAAGATAAGTTTCTAAAGCGTGACGACAGCCTGCTGATGGAACAGTACGGAAAGCATTAACTCCACTAATAAATCGGACTCCCTGAGTTGCCCAGAGCAAGAATGACAATTCTTCTAAACTTAATGGCTCAGGGGAATACATTCGTCTGCTTTCTCTATTCCCAATTGCATTTACTAAGTTTATGTTATACATTTGGCTCCAGTCTATTTTAGGAAGTTCAATTCGGGGTTTATCTGGTGAATAGGGCTTTTCTATAGGTGGTGGTCTGATCCCCTGATTTTGATCGGTATATGCAAAATTTATGGTTTTCCTTATGCTGTCTTTTAAAAAATAACGGTGTTTATTCAACAATTCTTTATTATCGTCATTCATTTTATTTTCCCCTTTGTAGATTTTATATTAATAATATGATTAATAGTATTAGAAATAATTTAATTTTTTTTGAATTCTGTAATGTTCTATAAATCTATATGTTAATTCTGTTCCTTTAATCAGTAATCGGGTCAAAAACACAAAGGATAAATATAATAACATAATATATTACCCCACATAACAGGATAAAAATGAATATCAATCATTTAAAAAGGGAAAGCAGATTAATAATTTCATGATAAAGTTAAGTAAAATATTCAACTACGAAGAATATACGGCCACATATCAGTATAGAGATCATTTATAAGGATATAATTCATGTTTGTATAATAAAAAGATGTTAATTAGCATTTTATCATAAATGTGCCATTAAGGGGGTTTGATAAATGTGGAAACCAAAAATGAAATTGTTGAAAAAAATAATAGCGGAATAAGAGGATCTATTGGACAGAAAAAGGAGTCCCATGTAGTTAAAGCAATAGATTATAAACTGGAAGAAATAAGAGAATTAAAAGAACTGATGGAAAAATCTGAAAAACTCAATGAGTTCTATGCATCTATATTTAAATTAGAAGGTTTAGGCAAGGAAATTCAAAATATTGGAAACCACAGATTTAAAACAGCAAAACTATTCAGTCCAAAAAGCGATGAAATAAAAGATTTAGAAAAGCTGGAAAAGTTATTACTGACATTTAAAGCTGATTATTCTAAATTAGCAACTGATATCTCAGAAACACTGGAAAAATATAACAACAATAACAAAAAAGCATTGAGTATATTTAAAATAAAGAACGAGCAGCTGATAAACAAGATAGAAATGCTAAACTCTAAATAAGTGAATATTTTCAAAATAGGGAAATGTTCAGAAAGATTATAATCCCCCTATTTGCAGTTATTCTTTTATTAATTATATTAGGCTGGGTTAACATCCCTAAAGCACCTTCCGCCCCAGTTACGGGTCCTGGAAGTCTTGAATACGGTCACTCGGAGGTTATAAAAACTACATATGGTGAAGGGGCCAGTCAATACTGGATATATGAGCCCGGTTCACCAAAACCTTATTCTGCCCCTATCATAGTTTTTAATCACGGATGGGCAGCTACTAATCCTGAATTTTACCAGGCATGGATAATGCATATTGTAAGAAGGGGTAATATAGTCATTTATCCGCGTTATCAGGAAAATATTTTCACTCCATCAGATGATTTTACTCCAAATGCAATGGATTCAGTTAAAAGTGCCATAAAAGAATTGAATAAAGGGAATCACGTTCGTCCTCAGTTGGATAAATTTGCAATTGTTGGACATTCTGTTGGAGGCATTATAAGCATTAACATGGCTGTATTGGCATCATCCAACAGTATACCAAGGCCTAAAGCAGTATTTTGTGTTCAACCGGGAAAGCACAGGACTTCTAACGATCCTGTTGGGCCAGTACTTGAAAATTTAAGTAAAATACCTGAAGAAACTCTGTTAATTACATTATCTGGAGATAAGGATAATATAACTGGAGATGAAGATGCAATCAAAATTTTTAAAGAGACCAAACAGATCCCATGGAAAAATAAGGATTATGTTATTTTAAAATCAGATATACGCGGACATCCGGCTTTAATTGCGGATCATTTTGCCCCTCTTGCAGTTTTAAGAACTTCCTATTTTTCGGTCATGGTAAATGCTTTAGATTATTATGGAACATGGAAATTATTTGATGGTTTAACTGATGCGGCATTTTATGGAGTAAACCGTGATTATGCCCTAGGAAACACTTCAAATCAAAGGTATATGGGTACATGGAGTGATGGAAAATCTGTAAATAAAATGATAGTTATGGATAAACCTTGAATTTATGATTTAAGTAAAAAGGATCTTTTTCTATTTAATTCAATAGTTTGATTATAGGGTAAAGGACTATTAAACTTGAAAAATAAATATATGTTTTGATGAATTCATCAATTCAGATCTTTTTGATTAGTGTGGTGCTAGAATGGTTTCTAAAGAAGATTTAGAAAAAATGAGGAATGAAAAAGATATTGAAGGCCTTATAAAAACATTAAGTCCAGATGAGGATAAAAGAATCAGAGAAAAAGCAGTGTATATTTTAGGGGATTTAAGAGCAGGAGATGCGGTTGAACCTTTAATCGAAATGTTAAATGATGAATACTGGCCTATTCGAAAGGCAGCCACACTTTCACTTGGTAGAATCGGTGATAAAAAGGCTGTCGATCATTTAATCAGGGTCTTAAAGGATGATCACTGGCATGTTCGAGAAACTGCCGCACTGGCTCTTGGTGCAATAGGTGATAAAAGAGCAGTTGAACCCATAATTGAAGCGTTAAAGGACGGATGTTTAAATGTTAAATGTGAAGTGGTGGACGCTCTTGGTGATCTGGGTGATGAAAGGGCTGTAGAACCTTTAAAAAATATTTTAGAGGAAAATGATTATTTATTAAGGGCATGCACTGTAACATCTCTTGGTAAGATCGGCAGTAATTTGGCGGTAAAGTCTCTGGTTAATTCTTTAAGTGATGAAAATTATTTTGTGAGGGTCAATGCAGCAAATGCATTAAGTATGATTGGAGACGAATCCGCACTCTCATATCTTGCTTCTGCACTGAAAAATTCAAAGGGAGAATCTCAGGAATTTGAAAATGCATTAAAAGAAGCGATGGATGAGATAAAAGCCAGATTGAAATCATGAAACAATAAATCCTATGGATGCAAAAATCATCACGGAATTCATTAAAAATGAACTGGACATTTGACCGTTCCCAAATTTGATTATAGACCATAAAGCAAATGGAAAAGTTAAAAAAATAGCAAAGACTACTTTTAATGGAACTAAAAATATTAATAATGTGAAATACCATAAATAAGGCCTGTAAAAACAGCATGAACTATTCTAACTCTATTGCCTAAATTTACCACCAGGGTTTTCTTTCCAACAGATGCATTTGCATCTCTATCGGCCCAATGAACTCCCAGAAGGTTTACAAAAACTGCAAAAACAATAGGAATAAGCATTATTATTCTCTTATGTGGAATGAACCGATTTGTGGCACATAGGCAATTAAAGGCATTAGGAATCCTCCTAAAATCGCATTATCAATTTCCCCCAGAGATGTTCTTTCTAACTGCAGAGGAGGCATAGGATAAAACCATCCCCCAATCAACCCAATTGCAGCAACTAAAACTCCATATGAAGATAAATATCCAAAATAAAATGATAATGAAGTTATTATGATGCACATTATGGCCAAAGACACGGCAGCAATTAAGGCCCATGATTCAGGAATTATTTTGGAAGGTTAAAGAAAATTCTATTTTCTGAACCTCAAAAATTGAAAATTTTTGAAGGTAATACTCCACTTCCTCCTGAAAACCAAGTCCTGCGAGTTAATGAATCTGTATCCACATCAACATATTCATTGGCGTAATGGGCTGCTAAAGTGGCAGAAATCAGGATAATAAGCCCTATTGTAGCTTTAAATGGGTCTAAAAATCCAAGATAATGGTAGGTCATGGATAAATCCAATGCATAGGCAATTAATCCTGCAACCAATACAAAGAATCTTCCCATTTTAAATAAAGCTAATAACTGTAATTTATTCATTTCACCAATTATAATTAGGATACCAAAATTAATACATTTTAATATACATTTCAGTTAAGTTTAATTGTATGGAAGTTGATTTATTTTAGTTGTTACCTTAAGTATGAAATTAGTGAGGAATATATGAAACGCTTTTACATCTTTATTGTGGGACTGGCCCTTATATTAATTCTTATTTTGTTAATAGGTCCTGTAAATTTATATTATACAATAAAAGATATCAATAAAACTTATTTCATCGCGGCGATTGCTGTTTATCTTTTAGCTATCTTTGTAAAATCAGTGAGATGGGGATACATAATAAACATGCCCTTTGAATTTAAAGATAATTTTGTTGTAAGGGTTATTGGACTTTTAGGCAGTAATCTAAGCCCTATGAGGACTGGAGGGATAGCTTTAAGCGCTATTGCAGGTAAAAAAATTAATAAAATAAGTTTACACGAAGGCTTATCTGCAGGGTTGACAGAAAGATTTGCAGATTTAGTTATAGTAGGTATTTTACTGGTTTTATCAGCAGTTTTTATAGAAAAAATACGTTTAATTGCTTTAATTGGCGCTGGTTTAATACTGGTAACTTTAACTGTTATTTACTTTTTAAACTGGATGGAAGGATCAAGTATATGGATATATGAAAAAATCCATTTTGTTCTATCCAAACTACCAGTTAATGAACAATTTTTAGATAATATCTACCATAAAATCACCAATGGGTTAAAAGGAATGGTTAATTACACAAGATCTTACAGTAATAGTAAAAATATGTCAGTAATATTGATATTAACCGTTATTTCATGGCTGTTGGAATGTTTGCGTCTTTTACTTGTTTTCTATGCTTTCAATATTGATATTAACATGGTTGCAGTAATTTTAATATTGCTGCTTGCTAATATAGCAGGGATCGTCACTGCACTTCCTGGAGGCATAGGTGCTGTTGAAATATCTTTAACAGGATTATGCATGTTTTTTGGAATTCCAGGGGCTGCAAGTGCCAGTATTGCTATTGTGGATAGATTCATATCTTTCTGGCTTATCAACTTAATGGGAATTATTTTTTCACTATTTTATGCTAGGGGAATTATGGGAGACTTGAAAGGATATATTTACAGTATTCAGACTTCCAAATAACCTTAAAAGTAGGGGTTATCCAGCTTGAATTTAATTTTAGTTGCCAGAGATTTATTAACCAGCCGAACCCGAGCTATGTTTCTGATATCTGCCTTTTGGAGTTCTTCTACACTTTTAAATTTATCATAAATATTTTCGGTGATTTTAGAGCCTATTCCATGGATATCTTTTAAAAGTAGCCATATTTTAGTCTTTTCAGTATTTTTGGTCCATTTCCAGAAGTCTTCAATATCTTTATAAGCTAAATTTTTATAATAATCTCCTTTATGGGCCAGGTAATGACATTCTTTGCATAATGTAACCAGATTATCATGATCATCTAATTCCTTTATTGAAGAACCCATTATTGCCATTATATGATGAATCTCGAGATCCTTTAATTCTCTGCATACCACACATGAATAATTATCCCTTTTAAGGATTTCTCCCTTTATTTTCTTGGAAAGTGTCCTTCGTTTTTCTTTCTGTTCTACTTTACCATCAATTAATTTAAATTGTCTTGCATAGTCCTTACTACAACCTACAGCCTTTACAATCTCTGACGTTCTAATTTCACCCTGAAATTTCTCTTTTAAGGCAATGATTTTGTCTTTTTTGAGATTACCATCACATTCTGCCTTTAAAAATTCAATATAAAGTTCATTAAGGTTTTCATTAGTCTGATTCAGTTCATCGATAAGGGAAATATATCTTTCTGTAGTTTCTAAACCTTCTAAAAGCTTTAATTCATCTTTACATTCCATACTGTCATTTAAATTTTCTTCCAGATAATTCTGGGTAAAATTCCATAATTCATCGATGATTTTTGCTTTTTTATATTTAAATTCCCAAAAAAGAGTAATGGTATCCATAATTTCACTTTTATTCTGCAGACATTAGAATTATGTTTAATGGAGATGTTTGAAGTTCAATGGAGGGTGAATTATTCTTTTTAAAAGAAGTCAGTATCTCATCAAGAAATTAAGTGTATCCCTGTCAAAATTTTCAATATCAATTATCTGTTCCTGTAATCTTTCAACCCATTCCTTAAACTGACTGGAAGAGAAGATAATAACCTCTTCTCCATCTTGTAAAGGCTCAAAATTTTCATTTGAGCTGTCTAAATTTATTTTACCCTTATTATAATGGCCAAAAGCACCTCTATAACTCATTTAAACGCTCCAATATTTTTTTTATTTGTATTTATTTAACTATGTTGATATATTAGAATTTTTCCATTGTATAATTGCAAAATTATTAAACAAATAAAATGCAATATTATTATGTAATGATAGAAAATAAAGCAGTTGAAACGTATTTCATTGAGAATGAGATATCTCCCAACTACCATAAAGAGATTTTAGACTTTATTTACGAAAATTATTTAAAAGCACGCCCTGAATATTTTCAGGACATCCAAAAAACAAAAGAAATGCTTTTATTTTTAGCCAAAGATTCTCTTAAGGGTTATATGGTTGAAACAATTATTAAACCCGGAAATCCGGTTGAAATTAAATTAATAAGGGATGAAACAACCCCTAAAGAATTTGCTGAAAAAATTAAAGATGATCTGTACTTTATTGTCCACGCTTATGAAGAAAATGTCCTGAGTTCAACACTTTATTTTTCATGGGTTGAAGGAGAGAAAATAATACCTGAAAAGCCACCTACAACAAGAAAAAAAGCTTCTAACAGGCTTTTTAGCAGCAATCTACTCCTAATTTATATTGGATTTTTTGCTTTTAACATTATCTTATTCCTTTTTATTGGGATTTATGCAGTGATAGTTATTTTGGCTTCACAGTTCCTAATAGTATTGTTTGCAGATAAAATACTTGCAAGACAGAGCAACTGGCGAATCACCCCTGAAAATCCTTATGTTCATATACTGGAATATCAACTTCCCGTAGAAGAATTTAAGCAATTTCAGGAAAAATTTGGGGAAGAAACAGTTTTGCAGATGAAAAAAGAGATTTATGACAGAACTCTGGCCAAGAAAACTTACCCGACATGTGAAATTGGGGATAAAATACTTGAAAAATATGGTTTTCACTGCAATCCCCGTAGTAGTATTTCAAAGGTGGTAAATGTTTATGAAATTGTTAAAAAGGCTGCAGATAGCTTTGATCTACCCACTCCAAAAATTGTTATTTCAAATACAATGGTTCCCAATGCAGCAGCCACAGGTCCAAGTCCAAGCAGGGGATTGGTGCTTATCACAACGGGATTGCTGGTTCATCTTGATGATGATGAGATATTAAGCGTGGTTGGTCATGAAATGGGACATCTTCAAGGAAGAGACCCAATTATACTTTTCAGTATAATTACAGGTGAATTTATATTGAGATTTACAATTCTACTTCCTATTGTGATTATTTCTCCATTAATTTACATAATTTTTGCATTTGCACTTATTTTCTTTGTTGCCAAGTTCTTTGAAACCAGGGCAGATCTTTTATCTGCAATTAAAATAGGTAAACCCGAAGTACTGGCAGAGGCCCTTAGAAAAATTGCTTATAAAAGGCTTCAGCTTGAAAGAGTTTCAAGATCCAGAATTCCAGGATGGCTGGCATGGGATCCACATCCACCTATTTATTTCAGGATAGATAGATTGGAAAAGATGAAAACTCCTGTAGAAGCGAAAAATCCTTTAATCCAATCGGCTAAAGATGTTTTTAATGGTTTTATTGCTGCGTTTAGATAATTTTGGGAGCAAATAGAATGCAGAAGAAATATGATGAGCCCATGTGTGCTGATTTATCCAGAGATGAATTTTGCACAGAAGATGATTTTAAAATTAAAGATGAGATAAGAAAATTACTTGATTTAGAGAATTTCGCTGTTTTAGCCACCCAGGGCCATGGACAGCCGTATGCATCTATCATAAGCTTTTCTGCTTCTCCTGATTTTAAAAACATTGTTTTTGCTACTCCCAGAGAGACAAGAAAATTTAATTTACTTTCTAAATCTTTAAATGTAGCTCTTTTAATAGATAATCGGTCAAGAATGCCTCAAAGCGTTAACAGGATTAGTGCAGTTACCATTACAGGTAAAGCGAAGGTTTTAGATTTGAAAGAAAGAGATGAATGGGAAGGTATTTTAATTAAAAAGCATCCTTATTTAAAATCGTTTGTAGGAGCCCCCTCAACTGCAGTGATACTGGTAGATGTTTACAGATATTTTTTTGTTAGAAGGTTTCAGGAGGTTATGGAGTGGAGTCCTCACCAAGGATAATAATATCACTTTCCGAGGCTCAAAATTTTGATAACGACCTTGTTGGGTCAAAAACAAGGAATTTATCCCTCATTTTAAACAGAGGATTTAGAGTTCCTCAGGGATTTTGTATAACCACTGAAGGTTACAGTAATTTTATTATTGAGAATAATTTATTCCATATAATAGATATGGAAGTTTTCAAGAAGTCATTTGAGGATATGAGGTGGGAAGAAATATGGGATGCTTCATTAAGAATAAGATCTGCATTTTTAAAGGCGAAAATGCCTCTGCATATAGAAGGACTTGTAAAGAAAGAAATTGAAAGCTTTGGTAGAAATATAAAATTTTCTGTAAGGTCATCCTCACCAGCTGAAGATTCTTTTATTTACTCTTTTGCGGGTATTCATGAGTCTTATACCAACGTTAAGGGAATTGATGAGATTTTAAAGGCTATAAAACTTGTATGGGCTTCTTTGTGGAGTGATAGGGCAATATTGTATCGAGAAGAGTTATCACTTGACTCTATTAACAGTTCTATCGCTGTTTTAGTGCAAAAAATGGATAAAAAACCTGTTTCAGGACTTGCATTTTCAAAGGATCCTCGAAATGGAACCCAAAACCTAATCATTGAGGCAGTAAGTGGTTTTTTAAGTAAGCTTGTTGATAATGAAGTTGAACCTCAAAAATGGTTCATTAACAGGAATAATGGTGAAATAATCAACCATCTAAAGCCATCAGAAAAATCACTTATGTCATTTTTAGATGTTAAAAATATTGGAGAAATGATTTTAAAAATAGAAAATATCTTCGGATTCCCTGTCGATGTAGAATGGACTGGAAAAGGGGATGATTTCACAGTTTTACAGGTAAGGCCAATTACGGGTTTAAATGATCAAGATGAAGACAGACAATGGTATTTAACACTTACTCCTTCTCTGAATAATCTTAAAGCGCTTTCAAAAAGAATTGAAAATGAATTGATTCCCCAGCTTGAAAGGGAAGGCATTGAACTTTCTAAAGAAAGCCCTGATGGTATAAGCAGAATGCAACTAGCTCAAAAAATTAAAGAAAGGGCAAAAATCTATTTTAAATGGAAGGATATTTACTGGAATGAATTCATTCCATTTGCCCACGGCATTAGAAATTTTGGTACTTTCTATAACGACCTTGTTAAGCCTGATGATCCATATGAATTCATGGAAATATTAAAAAGTAATGAACTGATTGCATCAAAGAGAAACAGGGAATTATTAGGTCTTGCCAAAGTTTTAAATGAAAATCCGGATTTGAAAAATAGAATAAGTGCTATTGTTAGTCTTAAAGGCAAAAAATTGATGAGAAATCTTTTACAGATAGATGATGAGTTTAGATATAAATTCGTTAATCTTCTGGACACTTATATGGATGTTTCCTACAATAAAAAACCAATGAATGAATATCCTGAGGTTATTCTGGGAAACATAATAAAATTATCTAATCAAGAACTGAGAGGAGCGCAAATTACTGATAGTAAAGCACATGAATATTTAGATAAACTTTATTCTGCTGCTGGAGAATCAAGAAGGGCAGAAGTTGAAGAAAACCTTAGAATGGGAAGATTAAGCTGGAAGCTAAGGGATGATGATAACATTCTCTTTGGGAAAGTGGAAAATCAGCTCCTGATTTTTTTAAATAAAGGTAAAAAAATCCTTGTAAAAGAAAAACGTATAGATTTTGATGTGGATTTGATTCCTGAAAACTGGAAAGCTATATATAATGGATTAATAGATAAAAATGTGTATTTAGATATAGATAACTTAAAAAAAGAAGAAAAAAGCAATATAAACTATAAACCAAGGCAGCTAATAGGTCAGCCCTCATCTCCAGGTATTGTAACCAGTAAGGCAAGGATCATCAGTTCCTTAGCTGACTTTTCAAAGCTTGAATCGGGAGAAATAATAGTTTGTGATGCTGTTCAGCCACAAATGACATTTTTAATGGCCCTTGCTTCGGGGATAGTAGAAAGAAGGGGTGGAATGTTGGTTCATAGCTCGATAATTGCCAGAGAGATGGGTATACCCTCTGTAAATGGGGTCAGCAAGGCAACTGAAATTATCAATAATGGAGATTTAATCACTGTAAATGGATATCTGGGTCTGGTTATTATTGGAGAGCCCGAATTTAATTTAGAAAGGGGTTTTGAGGAAATTAAAGAGTGGTGAGAATATGACCGAGACACTTGCTTATGAAGTGGAAATTAAGGATGATAATTTCGAAATAAGAATGTATGCAGACCATATACTGGCCCATGTAGATTTAGATGCATCATTCGATGATGCTATGGGAATTGGATTTTCAATACTGGCTAACTATATTTTTGGGGGGAATAGAAAGCGTTCAAGTATAGAAATGACCGCACCGGTTACTGAAGAGAAAAGGGAATCAGAAAAGATTGCCATGACAACACCTGTAACTGAGGAGTCATTAAAGGAATCTGAGAAAATAAAAATGACCACTCCTGTTATTGAAGAAAAAACAGGGAATATTCACCGTATATCTTTTGTGATGCCTGCAAAATATACACTTGATACGCTTCCAGAGCCTGATGATAAAAGAATTAAGTTTGAAGAAGTTAAAAATGAAAGAGTGGCTTCGCTTCGCTTCAAAGGAAGAGTTAAAGAGAAACTTGCAAGGCAAAAAATCGAGGAATTAAAGAAATGGCTGGAAAAAAATAATATTCAGCCGAAATCAAACTTTATTGTAGCACAATACAATAATCCAGCAGTTCCAGGATTTTTAAGACGAAATGAAATACTGGTGGACATCTAAAATAATCGTATAAATATTAAATTCTAATTTTAAATCTTTTAAAGGATTTTAAATATAATAAAGAGAAAAATATTATCATGGACAATGGACAGAGGAACAGAATATTACTACTGCTTTTTATCGGCGTTTTTATGGGTGCACTGGACATAGGAATTGTGGGTCCTGCACTACCTGCTATTAAATCTTTTTTTGGAATTAATGAGAGGATTCTCTCATGGATTTTTGCCATATATATCCTTTTTTTTATGATAGGAACTCCATTAATGGCTAAATTGTCAGACATGTACGGTAGAAGACCAGTCTATATTTTTGACATTGCTTTATTTGCTGCTGGTTCTATTATAACTGCATTTTCAACTTCATTTGAGATGCTACTTCTTGGAAGAGCTGTACAAGGTTTTGGGGCTGGAGGAATATTCCCTGTTGCCAGTGCTTTTATAGGCGATACATTTCCTCCAGAAAAAAGAGGTTCTGCCCTGGGAATCATAGGTTCTGTATTTGGGTTATCAGCAGTTTTTGGTCCGATTCTGGGAGGTTTGGTTTTAAATTATGGATGGCAATGGCTGTTTCTAATAAATATTCCAATTGCGGCAGTGATCATTGCTGCAGGTTATATTATACTTCCCAAAACAAAAAGACAATGGGTTCCTGGCTTTGATTGGTATGGAACCATTGTGCTGGGAGTTCTTGTTGCTGCGCTTGCATTTGGCGTAAATCAAATAGATACAAGTAATTTTGCAGAAAGCATTAAATCTATCTATGTTTGGCCTTTTTTACTGATTTCAATGCTATTATTACCTGTTTTATGGAAAGTTGAAAAAAGCGCTGAAGACCCGGTGATTCAGATTAATCTATTAAAAAACAGGGAAGTTAAGCTTGCAACTGGCATATCCATAGGTTCTGGTTTAAGCCAGGTGGCCATTGTATTTTTACCATCATTTGCAGTGATTTCATTATCTTTATCTGCATCTACGGCGAGTTTAATGGTGCTTCCCTTGGTTATTGCAATGGCTGTTAGTGCTCCTGTAATTGGAAAGTTGCTTGATAAATATGGTTCCAAAAAAGTGATGCTTTCTGGTAGTTTAATATTAATTACAGGCCTGCTTATTTTAAGTTTCTTTGCTTCATCTTTTTATTTATTCATATTATCAGGAATTATTGTGGGCATGGGACTGATTACAATTATTGGAGCTCCTTTGAGGTATATAATGTTGTCTGAAAGCCCTCCGCAATACAGGGCATCTGGACAGGCTTTAATTAACATAAATTCCAGCGCTGGCCAGTTGGTTGGAGGAGCCTTAGTTGGTGGAATTATAGCATCTAAAGGAAGTAATTATGCTGGTTATGAACTTGCATATATAACTGTTGCCTTTGTAGCAATTGTTATTTTATTTTTAACTATCGGACTTAAAGGCCGCAAGGAACAGGTTGAAACCATGAAGGGATAAATCATTATTTATAACATGATAATTTGAATTTTCTTTTTTTTTAAAATAGTTCATTTAAACAAGGTAAATTAAAACTGATATTAAATAAAACCCATCATTTTTGTATTACTTAGAATTAGATGATAAGATATAAAAATACTAAAAAGAAACATATTGCATGGGGCGAGTTGGGAATATATATGTGTAAAACACAATATAAAACAACTGAGAGTTTAACATGCTCCAATTATTTCAAATAATACAGACTTCAACTCTGGAGTTGTGACCAAATGGTACAGATAATTAAAACCTTTGTAAAGTGCTACAAAAAGAAAGCAAAAAAGATGGTAGGCGGTAAACAAAAGGTTTACGAATATAACCAGTACCTCATACCTCTTAAAAGAACGGATAATCTTGAATGCAAGGAAGGAGTACTCATAATACCCGAAAAATATTTTAAGGAACTCTTTGGGGTAGAGGATACATGGGCAGTAAAGGAATATATTAGTAAGCTTAAAGGATATGAAAGAAACATTGGTGAATACAGGAAGGAATTCAAGGAACTTGAATGGAAACACAATGAACTATCAAAATCCTATAAGGAACTCCTGAGCAAACATACAAAAGCCAATAAAAAATACAGATCTTTTGCATCAAAACTCCAGGAATTAGAAGCTCAAAACACTGAATTAAAAAGAAAATTAGAATTAAAGGAAGCAGAAAATAAAAAACTCAGTGAAAACTACGAAAGAGAATTGAATAAGGCCATGATCCTTGAAAATGAATTAAAACCAAATAAAGATAAGGATTTCTGGACCATGCTCAAGAGCAGGATTGGTAAAAAGGATATAATCGCAAAAGAAGATGAATAAATAGTTTTTTATTTTAACTATTTTATGAATGATTTCATGATAAAGTATTCTGATTTTGAAAAAATAGTGGTAAATAAGCTTGGAAGGGATATAAGGGCTGAAGTAAACCCTGATCAATATAAAGCCATAAGTGCATCAAAATATGATTCTCTATTCATTGTTGCAGGGCCTGGAAGCGGTAAAACAACTGTAATGGTTCTAAAAGTGTTAAAATTTATTTTTGTAGAAAATATTGAACCATCAGACATTCTTGCCACCACCTTTACACGTAAAGCGGCATCTCAACTGAAAAGCAGAATTATAGAATGGGGAAATAAACTGAAATCCAGTTTCATGAACAATCCTAAATATAAGGATGTAATAAATGACTTAAATGAAATAAATTTTAAAAAAATAACAATTGGAACCATTGACAGCATATCAGAAGATGTTCTAAGCATGGATTCCACTGATTCACCTTACACAATAATTGAAGATTTTGTCTCAAATTCATTGATGACCAAGGTTGGAATTCTGGATCATGAACGTCAAAAAGACAGACAGTTAAAAAGTTTTTTAAACCAGATTAGGGGCACTAAATCCCAATTAAACGTTTCAATGATGAGTCAGATACTGCTGGAGATAAAGGACAGAATTTATCATGACAGAATTGATTTCAACGAATTTACAAACAATTATAAACATCCCGGGGCAGAAATAGCTCGTGATGCAATTTCAGATTATACAGAAGAACTTAAAAACAGGTTACTTCTTGATTTTTCAATGCTTGAAGATGAATTTTTAAAGAAACTCCAAAATGGAAGGCTCAAAAAATTTTTAAAGCATATTAAAATAATTCTTGTAGATGAATACCAGGATACAAATTTGCTTCAAGAAATGATTTACTTTGAAATAGCAAATGCTGCAATAAAGAACAAAGGAAGCATTATTGTTGTAGGGGATGATGATCAATCGCTTTACAGATTCAGGGGGGCTACAGTAGAACTTTTCAGAAATTTTGCCCAAAGACTAGAGGAAGAAATTTCTGTAACGCCCTGTTTTATTAATCTTTCAAAAAATTACAGATCAACAAAAAATATCGTTGACTTTTGCAATAAATTCATCGAAATAGATAAAGGATATGAAAAAGCACGTATTGAAGGTAAAAAACCAATAGTCTCCTCGCGTGAAGGATTTTTCACAGAATTACCGGTTCTTGGAATGTTCAGGGAAGACATAAAAACCCTTGCAAAGGATCTTGCTTCTTTTTTAGATAAAATCGTCCATGGGGATGGAATTAGTTTTCAACAGGGAAATGAAACATTTAACATATGTATTGATGAAAAAAATTGGTCTCCAGGAGATATAGCCATTTTATGCAGTTCTCCTCTGGAATTAGATTTTAAAGGCAATCAGAGACTGCCCTGTTTACTTAAGGACGAGCTAAGTAAATATAACCCACAAATACCAATATTTAATCCTCGCGGACAGAATTTAGCACGAAATAAAGTTGTTGAAATACTTTGCGGTATACTGCTGGAGTGTATTGATCCAGAGGGGTTAATACAGAGGGAACTCAGAGGATTACCTCAAAATGCAGTATACAGATTTAACGTCTGGCGTTCAAGGGCTTTAAATTATGTTAAAAACGAAGATAATGATTATAAATTTATTAAAGAATTTTTGAATACATGGAAAATAGAATTTGGACTTATGGGGGATGATGTCTCCATCATTGATCTTATTTACAGATTAGTTAGATGGATTCCAGAAATGCAGGATCCTGAAGGAATTGTATATGTAGAGGTTATAACTAAGACTATAACTCAAACAAGCCTATTTAGTGATTTTAGAGCTAATATAATTTTAGATGATAAAAATGGGAGATATAAAGATTCAATTATAGAAGCAATATGGAATATTTTTGTTCCAATTGCAATAGGTGTAATAAATATTGATCTGGATATTCTTGAAGATCTTCCTCAAAACCAGATAAATGTAATGTCAATTCATCAGTCTAAAGGACTTGAATTTCCAATTGTAGTGGTTGATGTGGGCTCTGATTTTAGAATGAATTATTCATATGATTCTTTCAGGCGATTTCCAGGAACACCAGGTAAATCATGCACAATTGAAGATAATATGAGGGAATACTCTCCAATTGGGAAGCCTGAGCGAGATGGGCTGGACAGGGCTTTCGATGACATTATAAGGCAGTATTTCGTGGCATTTTCCCGTTCAAAAAATATTCTGATGCTTGTCGGGCTCAATTCAGTGAAAGATGGTTATTTCTTCAATGGTGAAATGAGATATATCCCTAATATGGCCACAGGATGGGATAGAAAAGAAAAATGGCACTGGAAAGGACTTCATGGTCTTTTCCATATATGAAAACTTAATTATTTAGCCATGGTTTCTTTATATATCATAATATTTAGGAAATAAGACCGAATACTATCATTACAAATATTGCAAACCACAATAGCCAAATTGTGAATACTGAATAGTATGAATAGAATTAGAAGGATAATACCAATGGCTATTAGTGACCCAACGCTTATTTGTCTTGTTTGTTTTTCAATTTTACAATAAATGTATAAATGATATTATACAAATATACAATAAAGTAATAAGGTTGAAGGTAAAGAGGGGTTAATCTGACATTATTCGAAGTTTTGCAATTCTGGTTTTAGCTGGAGCAGTTATAATTCTTCTATATTATTATATTCAAGCGATTAATAGAACTGGTAGCGCAGGATTTGATACATTTAAATCTAGTTTGAGTGAAGCAAGTAGAGGTGTTTCAGATGCAGGCAGCAGAGTTTCTGAAGGGATTTCTCAGCAATACAGGAGCAGCAACGTTAAAGGGGAAAGTAAGATGTCAGGTGTAACTGAAAGGGTATCTGGATATGGTGAAAAATTAAGAGGAAAAGTAAAAGAGGTGCCAATTAGTACTGATGCTTTTTCTGGACGAATTGACGAATTTTTACACGAAAGGAGTGATCAACTGATAAAAGACTGGTCTTTAGCCACAAAGTCTGATTTAAGCGAGCTTGAAAAAAGATATGGCAAAGTATCTCGTGATGTGGATGACCTAGCTAAAAGATTCGAAGAGTTTAGAGGACATGCAAATAAGAAATTTGAACGAATTGAAGAAAGAATAAAAGCATTAGAGGAATAATAATAACCAATAAAATCCCGAAAACTCTTTTATTTTATTATAGTATTTTAAATCATTTTTATTTAAAGATAGAGAAATGCAGGTATAATCATTTTTATTAATAATTATGAATATCTAATTTAATTACTTATACATGTAATACGTGGTGATAGAATTGAGAGTGTCCGAACAAATAAAAGGAAAAGAAGTTATAGACAGTTCTGGAATGATTGTGGGTAAAGTAAAAGATGTTGAAATAAACTGGAGCAATAATGAAATTGAAGCAATTGTTTTGGGACAAGGGGGAATTTCTGAAATGTTAGGCGTATCCAAGAATGAAGTAGTTATCCCCCGTGATGCCGTTAAACAGATTGGGGATAGTATACTACTTAAAAAACTGGACTAAAAAGTAAAAATCCCTATGTTTATAAGATGATTAGAAATTAATAAAAAAATGAATATTATTCCTTTTAGCTAAGATTTTCTCTGTTTTAAGACGTATATATTTGAATAGTTCCTTTTGCATTGGTATTGGTTATTAGAAGTCCTTTTATATTGGATTCATTGAATGTATATGTTACATTAAGCGGTTGGGTTTCATTTGCTAGGTTAATGGTTTTTTGTTCGAGTATGTTTACTGTATAGTTTGCGCCAGTCGCTCCTTGTACCGGAACAGTGTTTAAAATCAATATTATTATATTTGATGTATTAATATTGGAATTCAGTCTGGTTAAATTCTGGCCTACAAATTTAACATTATTTGTTCCATTGGGTATTGTTACATTTTGAACTCCTATAAAATTTGGACCTTCTCCTACTGTTAAATTGTACTGGAACAATAACGTTTAATTGTTGATGCATCCAGAAGCAAAAACAACTGCCATCAAAATAGCTAAAAATCCGAAAAGAGTTATTCCCGATTTTTTCAAATATATTCCCCCTTATCTACTTAATATTAATATTTATGTTAGTATGTCATAATTATACTTTAACAAATTTCAAATTATCATAAAAATTTTACACTAGCACCCATAATACTGTTTCTAGAAATTGGAAATTCTAGTAAAAAAACTAATATTAAGAAGAATTCATATCTGAGCTTGATAATACCTTTTTTATAATAAACATAAAATTAGAGTTATATCTAACTTTTTGGTTATACTTATAATTTATATACTGCTTCAGACTTCTAATAATACCAAGGAGTAAAATAGAAGTATTATGGGCGGTATTCATGTCATTTGGTGCAAACTTAATTCCACATCCATCAATTTCAGGGGTTAAAATTGTCCGGAATAAAAATAACTTTCCAATCAGCTGGTTAAATACTCAAGGGTACTGTGAATACAGTATTTTTCTTGAAAACGTACGTAAAATCAGAACCGCACCTACAAAAGCCATGATTCAGGGATCCCGTGAGCATTTGGTCTTAGAAGAGAAATTCAAAGAAGAAGCTGAACCAGCAACCTTTGATGAGATGCTGGAAACATCAAAAACCGCCGAAATTTTATCTAGAGAATTACCTGTAATTTCAGCCACCTATGGGATAAGAGGATTTATTGACGAAGTATGGATGACGCCGGAAGAATTTATTATAATAGATGATAAACCGGGAACTATCGCTTATCAATCAAGTATTAATCAGGTATACGGATACTGTCTGGCATTTAAGGACATGAGTAAAGAAGATAGGAAGATTGTTGCTTCTCTACGCCAGAGAGGGACTGATAATGTTTTCTGGGCTTCATATTTTGATGAAAGGGCTGAAAAACAAATAACTGACATTATTAACCATATACATGAATTGATTTCTGGTAAAAAAGATTTTAATTCAACAGACAATCCTAATAAATGC
Organism: Methanobacterium sp.; assembly: GCA_030017655.1. NCBI lineage: Archaea > Methanobacteriati > Methanobacteriota > Methanobacteria > Methanobacteriales > Methanobacteriaceae > Methanobacterium > Methanobacterium sp. Next base: position 204,477 of record JASEIM010000001.1, read on the forward strand.
ATTAAATGCAGATTCAACCATTCATGCGATAGACGAGTTTAATTTACCCTTATTCATTCTATAGACGCGTGATATTATTGAAATTTTGATTTTATAATTTTATTTTAGTTTTAAAAGATTATTTCAATCTTTTGGAAGGATTAATAAGTTTTCCATATCTTTTCCGCAAAGGTTATATGTCATTGGGTATAAAAAAATGCAATACTGTAATACTTTATAACTCTAAAATAAACTAATTATCTCCAGATGTGGTGTTAAAGTCAAAAATGAAATATTCAATAAGTATTGGGGAAATTAATGAAGTCTGAATACATGGATACTACATTGACATAAGGGATCGATATATTTAAATATGAAAAACAGTAAACATTTGACTTGCCACAGCGCAGATAGTCTGTTTATTTTAGTCTGTATAGTCCCGTGGGGTAGTGGTAATCCTGCTGGTCTTTGGAACCGGCGACGGCGGTTCGACTCCGCTCGGGACTATCCCTTAAAAACAAAAGGGGTATATCCTATGAAGAAAATACTTGTTGTAGGTACAAATACGCGACCTGTGGCATGTTCTGCAAAAAAAATGGGAAATACAGTATATTCTGTAGATTATTTTTGTACAAGTGACCTGGTTAAGTGTTCTGACTATTTAAGATGTATACTATCACAATTACCCTATGAAACATGTGGTAATTATGCAGAAAAATATGATTCGAACTTACTTCATGAATATGCCTATGAAGTTGTTGACGATGTTGATTATATATTCTGCAGCTCTGGAGCAGTGCCAGAAAAATTTCCAGAATCAAAGATAATTGGAAATAAGAAAATAGGACATGTAGAGGATAAATATAAACTTTATAAATCCCTTAAAAAGAAATTTAATGTTCCAGAAACCTTTTTAATTTCGTCTTATCAGGAAGCATCCCAAATAGTTGATAACAATCCAGATAAAAAATTCATTATTAAGCCAGTTATTGGTGCTGGTGGTAAAGATATCCGGAGATTTGAGGAAACCACTGAAAATTCTGATTTCAGTAGATTCATGCTGCAGGAAGTTATAAAAGGTGAAAGTATCAGTGCCTCAGTTTTATCCACAAAAGAAGAAGCAAAAACAATCTTAACAAGTATGCAGTTGATTGGTGATAGCTGGCTTGGACAGCCGGATGAATTTGCATACTGTGGAAATATAGTGCCTCATAAAGATGATCCCAAAATAAAAAAATTAGCTGAAGATGTTATAATGGAACTATCTCTTGTTGGATCAAATGGAGTAGATATGATAGATACTGGTGATGAGATTTATGTAATTGAGGCTAATCCAAGATTCCAGGGGACTTTGGAATGTGCTGAAGAAGTACTGGGAATAAACATGTTTGATGCACACTTTAAAGCATCTAATGGAACATTAATAGATGTTCCCAAACCAAAAGGATACGCTGTTAAAATGGTTGTATTTGCTAAATGGCGTTCAATTGCTGGAGATTTAAATTTTGGGGGGGTATATGATATTCCCGAAAAAAATGTAATAATTGAAAAGGATGAACCTGCAGCTACAGTTGTGGAAAGTGGTAAAACTCTTGAGGAAGCAATTTATAATGGAAAGCGCACTGTTGAAAAAGTATATGGTGCACTTAATCCATATCCTGGGAAAATAATGGTCAGAAATGTCAATATTTAGTATTTAAAAGTATGGAAATACTAAATTATCCCAAGCTGTATGAGGATGAAAACAATAGTACCAATGGTAATTAGAACTGTGGAAAGAATCATTGTACCAAGAAAAACCATATATAGCTTTGCACGTTTATCTGGATCATTTAAAATGTCTTCTAATGGATCTATACTCAAAATAATACCTCTTTACAATTAATAAAAAAATTTGATTTTTTTTATCTCACTAAAAATATATACTGTGTAGTAGTTGGAAACACATTCCTTAGCTCTTTTATATCATGTCTATATATAAAAAGTTCCCTTTTACATGGATCAATATTCAATATTCTGCACACAATCATGGTTTCGAGTCTTCCTGTTATTCTTGCTCCAGATGTACTTGACTCAATTTCAATATAAATAGGAAGTTTCAAGTTTTTGTATTCTTTTTCTTCAATTATTGATGCTATTTTCTTAAGTTCAGCATTCTTAAATCTATGTCTTGTGCCATCTGCCCCTAATACGTGAGGTTTTTCTTCTTGCAAGAGCTCAGCAAGTGTTTTCCTTCTTCGGGGAAGATGTCTGTTTAAACTGACGACTTGTTTTTTCAGAATATTATCAGCACGATCTAATTTACTCATCTACCAACTATATTTATTTTGTTTGATATAATTATTTTCAATAAAATAAGAATAAACTGAAATGATTTATTTGGCGCTAAGGGGGGCTAATATGGATATTGATATTGAACAATGCAGAGAAAATGACTTAATTAAAAGAATAATAAGTAAAAGTGGACTTCCAATTAAACTCATTAAACTTCTTTTAAGATTATCAGATGCAATTTATATCAATGGAATTAATTATAATGTAACAATTCATGATAATGGAGCTACAATGTTACTTATTTCTTCAAAACCAGAGAATAAAACAGGTTATTTTCATACCATTTCCTTATCAAATGCATTTTACAAATTAAGGGATATCGAAAAGGAAAATGATGATATAAAAACAGAAATAATAGTTGAAGAGAATATGATACAGATTAAATTGGATATAAAAGAAAAAAGGAGTTGATTACTTCAACATTTCAACTGGAAGAAGTATTAAAACTCCGAGCAGGTCGTCTTTTTCTATTTGACCGTCGATACTTGCAAGAAATGAAGCATGGTCAACAGTTTTTTTCATGCTGAGAGGAAGATGAACTTCTTCACCCACTGCTATTGCATGTCCATATCTGTTGGCTGCATAGGCAGATAAGAATGTAATGTGATTTTCAGGGATTATGACCTTCTTAATTTTAATTGATTTTGCCTCATTGGCCTTAACATGTATATTTTCATCAGCTATAACTGCTCTCATTTTGCCAATGATGGTCCCTACTTTAAAATCACCTAATGCCTGGGCTTCGTAATCTGCAAGTTCTCTTTTGACTTCATCAAGTCTCTGGATTATTCTAACCATTTTTATGTCCCCATGGCTTTTTTAATCATCTTCAATCTTACGAAATTCTCTCTTTCCATCTCTTCAAGACGCATCTCGATATATTTAACTGTATTTTCCAGTCTTGGAATGATGATGTGCTCTAATGCATTTACCCTTCTTTTTGTTGACTCTATTTCTGCTGCAAGGAGTATGATGGTTTTTTCAATTTCTGCAAGCTCAATTGTCAGGGTAATAGCTTCTTCAAATTTCCTCGCTGCTTCATCAAGTTTTGCAGAGGTATCTACAAATCCGTAACCCCTCTCAACCATTGTTCTTTTTGCAGTTTCAGTATCAATTATAGGCACTACAACTCCCATTACACTTCTTGAATCAATATCGACATGAACAGATTCTTTAACGGACATAGCAGCTCTTTTAACAGCTAAATCTCCCATAACTATCTGGGCGGTTGTGAGATCTTCGAAAGCTTCTGCAAGCTTATTTTCAACATTTTCTCTGGAACCTTTTACACGTTCAAGTATGTTGAAAAACTCCATTATAAGAGCATTTCGCTTTTCTTTAAGAAGACCATGTCCTTTTATTGCAAGCTTTTCACGGTCCTTAAGTTTAAGAAGTTCCATCCTTGTTGGATTTACTCCTTCAATCATTTCTTGTGCCATTTTATCCCTCTTTTAAAAATAAATAAAGGAGGTTATTGTTTATGTGCAGGGTGATATTTTGGAATATGCTCTGCTCTAACCCTCTTAAGTTCGGCTTCCGGAAGTAAGCTTAGAAGTTCCCATCCAAGATCAAGAGTTTCCTGTATAGTTCTATCTTCATCTTTGGTTTCTGTTACAAATTTGTTCTCGAATTCATCTGCAAAGGCGAGATATTTCCTGTCACGCTCTGTAAGCGCTTCTTCTCCTACAACAGCCATAAGATCCCTCAGGTCACGACCTTCAGAATATGCTGAATAAAGCTGGTCTGAAACACCACTGTGATCTTCTCTTGTTCTTTCTTCACCAATTCCACCACTCATCAATCTTGAAAGTGATGGAAGCACATCTACAGGTGGATATATACCTTTCCTGAAGATATCTCTGCTTAAAACAATCTGTCCTTCTGTAATATATCCAGTTAAGTCTGGAATTGGGTGAGTAATATCGTCTTGAGGCATAACAAGAATTGGCATCTGGGTAATTGAACCTTCTTTACCAACCATACGACCTGCTCTTTCATAGATAGAAGCAAGGTCAGTGTACATGTAACCAGGGTATCCACGTCTTCCAGGAACCTCTTCACGAGCAGCTGAAATTTCCCTCAATGCTTCACAGTAATTTGTCATGTCAGTAAGGATAACCAGAACGTGCATGCCCTTTTCAAATGCAAAGTATTCAGCAGTTGTAAGCGCCATTCTTGGCGTGGTGATCCTTTCAATTGCAGGGTCGTCTGCAAGGTTCATGAAAACTGTAACTCTTTCAAGAGCTCCTGTCCTTTCAAAGTCTCTCATAAAAAAGTTTGCTTCTTCGTGGGTAATTCCCATAGCCGCAAATACAACAGCAAACTCAGTTTCTTCACCAATAACTTTAGCGTGTCTTGCAATTTGCGCTGCAAGGTCGTTGTGAGGTAATCCAGATCCTGAAAAGATAGGGAGTTTCTGTCCACGTACAAGGGTGTTCATCCCGTCTATTGTTGAGATACCTGTCTGAATAAATTCTGCAGGGAATTCCCTTGCAGTTGGGTTCATTGGCGCCCCATTAATGTCTAATTCTTTTTCTGGAATAATTTCAGGCCCGCCATCAATAGGTTTTCCTGTACCTCCAAAAACTCTTCCTAACATGTCTGGAGAAACACCAAGGTGTGCTGTTTCTCCTGTAAATCTAACTTTGGTTGTTGCAGTATTAAGATCGCTTGTACCTTCAAAGACCTGTACAACAGCAAGTCCTTCACGTACTTCAAGAACTTCTCCTCTTCTTTTATCTCCTGCAGGTGTGATTATATCTACAATTTCCCCATACGAAACGCCTTCAACACCTTCAACAATCATGAGAGGACCAGCTACTTCAGCAACGGTTGTGTATTCCCGTGTTTTGATATTTAAGTCCATTTTCACACCTCACTAGTTTGTTTAATTACCTTTTCCTGAATTGCTTTAATCTCATCTGCAAATTCATCTTCAGGTATATATTTCATTTTACCAATATCTTCCTTAACGCTGAGTCCTATTACATCTTCTGTAGATGCACCTCTATCAAGAGCTGCTGTAGCGTTTTCCTGGAACATAATTATGGTTTTGAGCATTCCGTATTGCTTGTTTGGTGAACAGTATGTGTCTACTTCGTGATATGCGTTTTGCTGTAGGAAGTCTTCTCTTATCATCCTCGTACTTTCAAGAGTAATTCTTTCTCTGTCTGGCAGTGCATCCGGACCTACAAGTTGCACAATTTCCTGAAGTTCTGACTCTTTTTGGAGTAAAACCATTGCTGCATCTCTTAGCTCTCTCCAATCTTCACCTACATTGGTATTCCACCATGATGATATGCTTTCAACATATAATGAGTAACTCTGCAGCCAGTCAATTGAAGGGAAGTGACGTTTATCTGCAAGTGATGAATCAAGTGCCCAGAACACTTTGGATATACGTAAAGTGTTTTGAGTAACTGGTTCTGAAAGGTCACCACCAGGAGGTGAAACTGCTCCAACCACAGTTAATGATGATACTTTATCTTCTGTGCCTATTGTAGTTACCCTTCCTGCTCTTTCGTAGAACTGAGCAAGTCTTGATGCGAGGTATGCAGGGTATCCTTCTTCACCGGGCATCTCTTCGAGCCTTCCTGAAATTTCCCTCATAGCTTCTGCCCATCTTGAGGTTGAATCAGCCATAAGAGCTACATCGTATCCCATGTCTCTGAAGTATTCAGCAATTGTTATTCCGGTGTATACTGAAGCTTCCCTTGCTGCCACAGGCATGTTTGATGTGTTTGCAATAAGAACTGTTCTGTCCATGAGTGGTTTACCGGTCTTAGGGTCTTCAAGTTCTGGAAACTCTTTTAGAACCTCTGTCATTTCGTTTCCACGCTCTCCACATCCGATGTAGACGATGATATCTGCATCAGCCCATTTAGCAAGTTGCTGTTGTGTAACAGTTTTTCCTGAACCGAAAGGACCAGGCATAGCAGCAGTACCACCTTTTGCAACTGTGAAAAATGTGTCCTGTGCTCTTTGACCTGTTATTAATGGTATATCTGGGTCGAGTTTTGCTTTGTATGGTCTTCCAACTCTTACGGGCCATTTTTGAACCATTTGAAGCTTTTCAACTCCAGTAGAAGTTTCTACTTCGCCTATATCTTCCTCTATAGTATATTCTCCTTCGCCTACAATACTTTTTAATGTACCTTCAACTTTTGGAGGGATCATGATTTTATGAACGATTGATGATGTTTCCTGGACTTCACCAATAATGTCTCCACCTTTTACTTCCATTCCAGCTTTGAGTTTTGGAACGAATTTCCATTTTTTTTCTTTATTTAATGCTGGAACATCTACACCTCTTTCAATGTAGTCCCCAGTTAGATCTTTAATATTTTCAAGCGGCCTTTGAATTCCATCATAAATGGATGTAAGAATTCCAGGGCCTAACTCTACAGAAAGTGCTCCTCCTGTACTTTCAATTTTTTCTCCGGGTTTTATACCAGCTGTTTCTTCGTAAACCTGTACTGTTGCTGTGTCGCCTTCAAGTTCAATTATCTCTCCGATAAGACCTTCTTCACCGACTTTAACCATTTCATACATCTGAGTTCCCCGCATGCCGTCTCCAACAATAACGGGACCTGCTATTTTAATTATCTTTCCTGTAATCATTTTACCATCTCAACCCCAATTACTCTTTTAATAAGTTCCCGCATAGGATCAGTGGCCCTCTTAGAAGGCCCTGTTTTATCGGGTATTTCAATTATCATGGGTAATGCGCGTGATCCTGTTAATTTATCAATTGTTTCTCTTATCTGATCTCCAATTTTCTCGGTAGTTATTATAATTGAGAATTCTTGTTTGAATAAATTTTTAAGAGTGTTTTCTGCTTCTTCGATATTTTCAACAGGATATCCTTCTTTAATGCCTCCAAGTCTAAAGCCTGTTACTGTATCTGGATCTGCAATTACTGCTATACTGGGTTTCATACTAACATCTCCTTAATTTTTGAGTTAGGGAAACCTATCTCTCTTTTGGCACGTGTTATGACTTTTAAATTCCTTATTTCACTTTCCTTTTTGTTCATGAAACCAACGATTGGCCCTATACCAAAGGGTATTTTAATTGATAGTGATTTAGCTATTTCCCTTATCTTTTCATCTAAGGCTGCCTCAAATGGCGCAACAGAGCCTGTTTTAGTGTATTCTGGTAAAGCATCTGTAAGTAGTTGTGCATATTCTGTTCCTTCAAGGCTACTTATTACACTCCCTACATCTTCAGCTTCCATTAGATCTTTTAGCTTCCATTCTCTAAGTTGATAACCATTTGAAACAATATAAGGCTCTATATCATCATATTTAAGGCCTTCAGCCTTTGACCTTAATATAATATTTAAATTGGTTGTGTCAACTTGAGCTCCAATATATGAGTGTAAAGCCCTTGTACTATCGTCAGCAGGGTTTGAAGCTGCAACTAATAAGTTTTCAAGGAAATATTTATCAAGAGAAGCTTCTAAAGGTAAAATTAACCCTGTGTTTTCATAAGATGACAGAGCATCATCAAGAACACGAGCATAGGGTGTTCCTTCAAGACCTGTGACAATTTCAGTAATACTTTTAGCATCTATTAGTTTATCAAGAGAATCACTTAACTCTCCAAATGGAACTAGGAGATTAACAGTTTCTTCTCTGGATAATCCGGCCTCTTTTGCAGTTATCAGACCTTTTATATTCCTTACATCCCATTTTTGAAGTAGAACTTTAAATATGGGCTGAATACCTGATGGTGTGATTTTTGCAAGGGTATCATAAGTATCTGCAAGCTGTGTGTCAAGTGCTTTTTCCAGAGGATACTGATCCACATATTTTGCATATTCAGGAAATCCTCTTAGATAGTTTTTCACTTCATCTATGTTATCAGCTTCAATAATTTCTGATAACTGTTTTTCTGTAAGGAGTCTTCCCATTCGTGCTCTTACTCGTGCATTAGGGTAAGCATAGGGAAAATTATCTAACACAGGCCTTATAGTTGCTATTACTGCTATAACTCCAATAATAGCCCCTATCACAAAAATGAGGCCTAAAAATGATTCAATAGAGGGTAGGCCCAGTTGAGTTACTATATCTGTGATGCCATTTACCATGTTATTCCCCCCTATTCAAACAATACCTTTGCAACCTCTGATCTTAGAACTTTTTTATATCTTTGAATTCTAGCTTCAATTGTATTATTGACCTCAACATCTCCATTTTTGGTTTTTACGATTGCTCCTCCAATGGTTTTAATACTTTCGCCAATCTCTAAGGTTGTTTTGGTGTTTGTTTTCCCTTCAATAGTATTTTCCATGGCTGGAATTGAGTTTTTGATTTTGTCAATATCCTCTTCTTTTAAGGATAAAACCAGATCTCCTCCACCAATCTCAATGGAAGCTTCTTCTATGATTTTTGTAAGGGATTCTTTGTATTCTTCAGAAGAAGTGGATGCAATTTTCTGCAATTCTTCTTCTGCACGCTTAAATGCGTTTTCTATTACTTCTTCTCTTGCCTCAAGCTCCGCTCTTCTGGAATTCATTTTAGCTTCAGAAATGAGCTGCTGATATTTCAAATTGGCCTGTTTTTTTGCGTTTTCCAGGATTTTTTCTTTTTCTAAAACCGCTTCTTTTTCACCTTCTTCAATGATAAGGGCAGTTTCTTTTTCAGATTCCTGGATTATAGCATCGGCGTTACTTTGAGCTTCAGAAATTATGCTTGAGACAATTTTATCTGCCCCAGACTTCATTTTTTTCCTCCTACCCTAAGATTCCACCGAATACCATTAACAATATAGCAATCAAGAAACCGTAAATAGCCTGAGTTTCTGGCAACGCTGTAAAGAGAATACCCTGTGAGAACATATCCTTATCTTCAACTACTGCACCAACAGATGATGCTGCTGCAATACCTTGACCCATACCAGAACCAAGTCCAGCAAAACCAATAGCCGCACCGGCACCTACTGCTACAAGACCTATTTCAGGGGTTAGGGCGTTTCCTCCAAGTACTCCACCGAATACCATTAACAATATAGCAATCAAGAAACCGTAAATAGCCTGAGTTTCTGGCAACGCTGTAAAGAGAATACCTTGAGCGAACATCTCCCTATCCTCTGCTACAGCACCTACGCTCCCTGCTGCTGCAATTCCTTGACCTAAACCTGAACCTAATCCAGCAAATCCGACGGCTACTCCCGCACCTATTGCTGCTAAAGCTGTACCTAAAACAATTTCTGCCATTTATTTTCCTCCTACTTTTGTAAGCTTTCTTTTTGTACGGAAAGGCCTAAATTTAGAACTTCCGCCTATGTAAAATTGACTGAAAAATTCAACATAATGTAAACGAAGCGAATTGATAAATGCTCCGAGGGTCTGGAATCCACCGTTAGCGATGTGTCCACCTATAAATACTATTGGCGCTATGATAAATCCAACATAAGGAATCATATCACCTACAAGGCCTGTAAGTATATTCACTGTGGTTGCAATACCTCCAGTTGCTAAACAGAGTGCTAATAACCTTGCATATGATAATATTGTTCCTAAAAATCCGGATATATCCATAAGTCCAAAGGCACCGTTAAAGTATAATAATATAACAAATGCCACTGCAATTATTGCACCTCCAGCATAGAGCATAAGGGAACCCATGCCCAGCATGTAACTGGCGGCTAAAAGACCAACCCCAACAAGCATAATCAACCATACAATCTGTGAACCTAAAGCTTCACCGTATTCTCCCCGGTTAATATTGTTGTAAGCTCCGATGATTAATCCTATGATTGTGTATATTATACCAACAATTAAAGCCCATATCAATATATTCTGAGGGAAAGCGAATGAGTTAACAGCTGCTATGGTTGTTGGAACTACTCCACTTGGATCTCCCAAGAACCATCTTGGATATAAATCCCCTATTACACTGTTGGTGATTAAACCGAGTATAATGGCCCATACACCACAGGCAACAAGTATAATACCTAAATTACGCATTAATTTGTTTACTTTACCTAATCCAAAGACCAGGGCTAAACCAACAAGTGCATCTGCCAGACCATAACCGGCATCTGTAAGACAGAAACCAAAGAAAAATGGAAATACCAGGGCAACTAAAATTGTTGGATCTATTTCCTTATAACTTGGTGAAGAATACATCTCCACGAAGAGCTGGTATGGTTTAGCAAAACGAGGGTTGTCCAGATGGACAGGAATATTGTCTCCATCTTTTGGATCTGTGACTTCAATAATTGAGTGACCTTTACTGGATTCCTTAATTGTTTCAAGTGCTTTATCTAATTTTTTAGCTGGAACCCATGCTTCAAACATAATTGTTTTTTCTGTTTCTCCAAAGGAAGAAAATATTTCATTTCGATCCTTTTCTATTTCAAGCTGTTCTTTTAATACAAGAAGGTCTTCCTTCCATTTTACTGCAATATCTGCCAAATCAGATAATAAACGTTCTTTTTCAGCTTCTATTTCATTTATTCTGGACTCAGAATTTCTGATTATTGCATCTGGTTTCCCAGAAAGTCCAGAAGTGTCATATAAATCAAATTCTGACTTTCTAAGAAGTGCTGAAACATTGCTACCATATTCTTTCAGTGTTAAAATAATCAGTATTTTTCCAGTTTCTTTTTTTTCAGTTATTTCGCTGCGTTCTAATATAACAATTTTGTCTGTTATTTCATTAACATCTTTCTTGAAGTTTTCAAATGTTTCAACAGGCATTCTTCCAGCTATTGCAGAAATATAACGCGTATCTTCTAAATCTTTAAGATCAATATCAAAATTTTTAAGTTTATTGGCAATATTAAGAGCGTTATTAAGCCCATTTTTTTCTATATCGAGGGCGGTTAACTTTTCATCAATAGCTCCTGTTTTCTCTTCCACTTCTCCAAGAATGGATTCTGCACGCTCAATTAGAGCTTCCGCATTTAGATGTTCTATTTCTCTTTTTTCGGGTACTTTTGGATTTATCAAGCCCATAACACTTTTTAGAATACCTGCATCTTTTCTTTCTGCAGATTTTAAGAAATCAATAATTCCGGAGGTCTTCATCTGAAGGGAAGAAATTTTACCTGTATAGGCTGTAGCTTTTGACGGCTTTAAAATTTGTTTCCATTCAATATCCTGTTGAATACGTTCGGATATGTCCTGGATCTGTACAATTCCCTCTTCATGAAGAGCACTTACTACAGAATTAGAGTAGGCATCTAAAGTGAGTATGTTAAGCTTTTTCATCCTCGCTGGCATAAACATAGTATCACTTTCTTTTAACTAACGAAAAAATCAGTATTTACAGTACATTTTTAACTATAATATCTACAGCTTCATCAATTTTACCTTTAGCCTTATTTTCAGTACTTTTAATATTTTCGTCAGCTTGATTTGATATTTTCATCGCGTCTTTTTTAGCATCATCTTCGGCTTTGGCTATAATTGTATCTGCTTCTTCATATGCTTCTCCTTTAGCACTTTCAATGATCTTCTTTGACTTTTCTCTAGCTTCTTCAATCATTTCAGCTGATTGTTTCTCTGCATCCTCTATTAGTTTATCAGCATCATTTTCTGCCTTTTTAATTGTTGTAATAGCTTCTGATATCGACATCATTTTGAATCACCATGATTATCAAAACTCTATTTAAGATTATATTTATCTTTTACTATTTAATTTTTGAAATGATTTTATATCATTTCTTATTATGAGGTATTACTTTTTGCTGGTCAATTCCATCATAATAAATGTCTTCTATGTCGAATAATTTCCTGAAGGGTGCTTCACGAGTCTTTTCTTCATGTACATGGGCAATAATGGCCGGAAGTCTTCCAATCATGAATATGCCGGTTCCAATACTCCAATCAAAGCCCATATCTGAGAGTATACCTGCATTTGCACCATCTATATTCATTCTAATTCCTTTTTTTTCAAGTAAAATACTTTGAATAGAAAGAGCAAGTTCCGTATGTATCTTGGAACATTCATACTTTTTTGCAAGCTCCAGAAGTTTAGGGGCTCGCGGATCTTCATCATGATATCTATGTCCAAATCCAGGTATCTTATTTCCACTTTCTAAGAATTGTTCAACTATTTCGGAAGCAGCAGTTTCTATATCGCCATCAGATCTTTTTACTCCTTCTTGTAGTAGTTTCATTGTACTTTCAATGGCTCCAGCATGATTTTTACCAAATGCAAGAAGTCCTCCAGACACACAAGCATGCATAGGAGATCCAGCAGATGCCATAAGTCGAGCTGCTTGAGTACTCGGAGGTGTGACTCCATGATCACAAAATGAAATTAAAACAGATTCAAGCATTTTTGACTCATTTTTAGCAGGTATTTCGCCTTTTATAAGCAAATAAACCATTTCTGGGAATGATATATTTCCTATAAGTTCTTCTTGTGCATATCCTCTTGTTGTAAGTTTATTTGGCTCTACTCGGGTAATTCCTGTTTTCCATTTAGGATTACTCAGTTTAAGCATGTTTTCTATTGTTTCTCTTCCTATTGCCATGATACATCACTCCAGAATTGAGGAAGGGAGGAATACTGACGATCTTCTTGGTTCTACTGAGCAGCAGGGCCTCATAGATAAAATTCTAACACCGCTTGCTCGTTGTGGCCCAATTTTTACAAAAGATCCAAGTGCAGTAACAGAACCACCTATTCCAAGTGTTCCTATTTCCGTATCATTCAATGATTCTGTTATTTCCTCTTCTATTTCGGACTGTTGGTTTAAATTTCCATGTGCCATTGCATTTAACATCAATGACGAAGCTTCAAAATGAGTTCTACCGATGCCTACAGCAGGGATGCATGGTGTGCATCCAAGCATCTTGACCTCTGATCTCATCCATGTTTTAACTTCATTAAATACTTTTCTATTATTTCTCTTATGGAAAACTCTATAAGTGGAAGCCCTAATCTCTGGGCCACCTCCTAACATTAAAACATGAATATTCACACCATTTCTTTCAGTTTTATCAATTATGAAGGAAGGAGGAACCAGTTTTCCAGGATCATCATACAGGCCTTTACTTTGTTCTATCCGCTCAATACTATTTCCCTGAACAGCCATCGGTCTTGCGGGGAGTTTTTGAAGGCCTTTTTCAATACCAAGTTTTATATCTCCAAAAAAGTTTCCAGGTAGTTTTATATCTTCTCCAATTTCCACAAGAACATGGGGGATCCCTGTATCATCGCAGAGAGGAAATTTTTTTTCTTGTGCTATTTTAGCATTTTCTATTAAAAGTTCAAGCATCCAGGAAGCATTTTCATTGGTTTCCATCGATAAAGCTCGTTTATATGCATCGAACTGGTCTTTTCTAAAGGTTGTACTGGCTTCAATTACTGCATTCTCAATTAATTTTGATATTTCCATCAATACACTCCCTAAATCTTAATAAATCTATTTTGGTATGGCTAAATCAGAGGCACCTCTTTTTGACATTACAGCATCATCATAATATCTATTTATCATGTTTTGAACAAGAGAAACCTGTCTTATACGTTCTTCAGCCTGTTTTTCTGTTGTATCCCATCCATGATGCCCAGCTACTGCACCGCCTGTTTTAAGATAAACAGGTGCAGCATACTTTATAATATCTGGAACTTCATAATGTCGTATAAATCCACCGGATGACTTGGGATTTTCAGTATGTAAATCAATAGAAATGTTTATGGCGTTCCTTATCGATGCAATCATAGGTATTTGAAGATCTCTAACAGGATTAAATGAATCCGCTCCTATTTCTTCCAGTAACATTGCAGATGCGGGATTGCCATGCCCTGTATGGGCAGATACTTTAAAATGGATATCTTCCGGAATTTCACCTTCTTCACGCATTTTTCCAAGCGTCCAGAGAAGTCCTTCGTCATATACCACAATTCCTCTAATACCAAGATCAGCAGCCCTTCTAACTTCTTCTATTCCATATACAAGGTTATCATATCCTCTTAACCTGTATCCTATTCTTTTACCCTCTTCAGTTCTTGCAGATGCGCTTGTATCATAGGTTGCACGGGGTCCAACACTTAAGAATAGTTCTATTTTTGCATCCTTTGCAATATCGGCCATTTTTAATATTTCAGAGTCGGTTAAAAGCATTATTCCCTTTGTCTGGGTTACTCTGTGAACTTCTACTTCATATTTATCTGTAGCTTCAATTAAAGCCCTCATTGCGCCGGGTTTCTGTATTCCCGGAACTTCGAATCGATATTGACAATTATCTGGAAATCTCTTTTTAGATTGTTTTAAATTATCATTTTCTATTCCTATGGTTTTAAGAAATTCGCTGGTTCTCATTTAATCACCGTGACCCTTAAATTTATTATTAATCATTATAATTAAATCTTTAACGTTATAATCTTCCAGATTATCTATTATTGATAAAACATCCATATTCAAATCAGGATTTAAATCATAAAATTTTTTAACCAGTTCATATTTGGTAAACTGGTTTTCTGGTTCTCCTTTTGGTAAATCAACCCTTTCGGTATAGAATTCTTCACCTGTGTTAATTGTTACTATTGATGATCTTCTGGCAGGGTACAGTTCATCCAGATCATCGTTGCATTCAATGACAACTTTACTTGAAATATCTGCTATATCATCACTAATTTTAAGGTTATCAAGACTTAATTCTCTGTTTTTGATTGTAATTGCAAGACTAATGGGTAAACTCTGCCTGATTGCCTCTACAGTTTCTGGATTATACTCATCATGATTTGCAGCTATTTTATAAGTTTTAACCAGTATCTTCTGGATATCATCGGTCTTTAAATCATTTTTATCTAAAATATTTAAAACAGCATCGATTGTAGAATGCAGATGTCTGCATACGGGATATCTTTTAAAGTACACATTTAAAATATGGAAATTTCCAATATCTACTTTTTTATCCTTAAGGCTTAAATCAGCCATTGCAGATAAGAATCCCTCTTCTCCATCAATTATGGTTTTTGCACCTGTAAAACCTTCTTTTGCAAGAAGAGCTGATAAAACACCTGATTGCGCTGCTTTTCCGGCATGCAAGTGTTTACCCATTGATCCAGCATGATCTGATTCTAATAGGCCGCTGGACTGTGTCCCTGCAAGTCCAAGGGCATTCAGTGTCTCTTCATAGCTTAGATTTAAAGCTTTACATGCAGCAGCTGCGGCTCCAAATGTTCCGCAGGTCCCTGTGCTATGGAATCCCTTATTTCGGTGTTCTGGATTAACAAGTATCCCCAGTGAAATTGCAATTTCATAACCCGCAACAATTGAAACTATAAGGTCTTTTCCAGTTTTATTTTCTGCCTCACACAGCGCTAAAGCTGCAGAAATTACACAGGCACCAGGATGAAGCTGTGCAATTCTATGCCCATCATCTAAATCAAGAGAATGGGCTGAAATACCATTTAAAAGGGCAGAACCCATAGCACTAGTTCGTTCTCCATTAATTATTGAAGGCTCATCATTTTCTTTTATGATATGGTTTACAACTTTTGCACTTTCAGTTTTTGATCCTCTTAATGTAACGCTTAAAAAGTCTAAAAGACAGAGCTTCGCTTGATCTATAACTTTTTCGGGCAAATCTTCATACTGAATGGAAACTATAAACTCTGCAAATTTTTCTGTAATCATTAATCGTACATTCATTGTATATAGGATATATTTTTTGATCCCAAAGATAAATAATAAATGAAGAATTAATTGATTTAATCTAGATAAATGCTTATTTAATGGAATTTTTATTAATGAAACTTTAAAGCTTTGAAAGAATAAGTTTTAATAATGAAAATAATGCAAAGTCAGTGAGGCCGCTTACTGAGAAGAGATGAAAAACATAAAAAAAACATGAAGTTGGATATGGGAATTAGCAGAAAGAAAAATTGATTTAAATAAGATCTCATTTCATTCTAACAAGCTGCTTACTCAGATGTCTTCTTGCAGATGGTGGAACTTCATAAAAACCTTTCTGAATATCTCTTTTAATTTCAACGGTATTTTTAATCCCATCTCGAAGTTTTGCACCACATTTAATACATTTAAAGCCTTTTCCACTTCCGGCAGATTTCATTCTTTTCCCGCATTCACAGATTGGATTTTGAGTTTTGTAAATCTTTGCAAGCTCTAAAATTTCCATTTTTTCTATATTCAATGTTTCTTTTTCTCCTATCCCGCCATAAACTCGTAATTTATCTCCAGGAGCTAATTTTCTCACTATTTCTCTAAATTCTTTGGTGGGTTCATATGCTGCACATGGAATTTCACCAGAATCATCTTCCAGTATAAATATTACATGTCCCCCTTCTCGAGTGAAAGGAAAATCTTTCACAGTCCCGTCTATAATGTAGCATTTAAACTGCTCTAAATCTGAAATTTTATGGGCTTTTAAAAGATGCATGTCTGTATGCTGATTTGTTTCAAAAACTGCTACTTTTTCAATTGCTTCATTCACCATAACGATTTCTTTTGCATCTTCAACAGCTTTCGGACTTTCGCCCCGTATTCCGTAGAGTATGGGGCATGGAGTATGCGGTTCTATTGCAATATAACCATTATCACCATCTACATTGTCGAAAGTGTCTGGATATGTCTTTTTATTCATTTCAAATACCGAAGTATAATCTATTTTCCTTGGAGTGCCGTAGTTTTCTGGCATTCTGTATGCAAGAAGTTCATAGGTCTTATCATCATCAGGACAGCCTATTGCTGCAAGGGCGCCAATAATGCCTCTGCCTTTTTTAAATTTAAAATATTCGGCCCCAATTTCATCTGCAAACCGCTGAGCATCATCAATAGATATGATACTTCTTATGGCTCTAAAAGAATATGATTTTAGCTCTTCTGTGATTTTGCCGCTGTAAAAAACAACGCCAGGGTTGGTTCTTTCATCTTCAAGTTCTGAAAGTTCTTCTACATTTTTTAATACTATTTCTTTAACTTTTTTGATGTCATTTTCAGATTTAAGTTTTAATTTGAAGGATAATGCACCGTTTCCCCGTGTCTTAAACCTTGCAAATGGATTTAAACGAATTAAGCGAGGATAACCTGTAACTTTAAAACCAAAATATTTAAGTTCATCAATTATTACACTACATATATATGTGGTACACATTCCATCCCGAGAGTCTGTATCATCAATTCCAATATACAATTCATTCATTAACAATTCACCTTACAATTTAATATGGTGGTCTTTATGCAAAGGGATCATATCTTAAGAGAAATAAGCGAGCTTCTTGCCAACCATAATTTTGAAACTTCTCATATATATGGTAGAAGTTGTTTTGACATGGCCGCTCGAAAAAGGTTGTTGCTGCTATTACTTAAAGTTTTAATAAATATAGATGGTTTTACAGGTCAGCAGGCAGAAGAAATAAAGAAAGTAGCAAGCACATTTCTTGCATCCCCTCTCATTGTGGGTCTGAAATCGAAACATGAATATTTAGAAGAGGATGTGGTCTATGAAAGGCATGGAATACCTGTTATTGCTCCTGAAACCCTGCGTAATATGATTACTGAGGAGATCTATCCTGAAGTGTTTGCAGACCGTGGAGGATACTTCGTTCAGGTTGACGGAGAAGCCATAAAAGAAGCCAGAGAAAGAGAAGAGCTTTCTTTAAAAGAATTAGCTGATAAAGCTCACGTTTCTCGTGAAACTATATACAAATATGAGCATGGATTAGTAAGGGCATGTCCTGAAACAGTTATAACCCTTGAAAGCATTCTAAATATGAAAATTACTCTTTCTGTTGATATATTCAGGATTCCCGAAGCAGAAACAACTAATACTCCAGAAAATGCCCCTAAAGAGTTGATGAACCTTGGTTTTAGCCTGATTCCAACTACAAAAACTCCATTTGATGCTCTTGCCACCAATGATCCCCAAATAAAGGAGTTAAAAGAGAAAATTGCCATGATAACCAACATGGAAAAAAATAGAAACAAGAAAATTCTGGAAAAAATGGCAATCAATGTTAAAGACTTATCTGGAGTAACTGGAACTGATGCGGTCTTTATTCTGGAAAATAAGAAATCAATTAGCTGTATTGAGGGCGTTCCTGTTGTTCACAGCTGGGAAATGGGGGAAATGGACAGCTCAAGAGAATTTTTAAAAATAATTAAAGAGCGGAAGGAGTGCTCCTAATAAAGCTCAAAATTTTGATTTTTTTATGTTTTATTCCAAAAAAATAATTCTTAATTTATTTTTTTTAAATTTATTTGATTAATTTTTAATTTTAATATCATATTATAATTTATTTGCTTTATTAAATAAGTATAAACTCTTTATTGGTTAAATCACTGTTTTTAATTTAATTTGATATCTTACAAAATGGTATTATTAATATTAATTTACTTTTATTTAATACTTAAATAATTTGAAGAACATATATCATTATTGGAAAAAGCTGTGGAGTGATTTGATATGAAAAATCTGGTTATTTTCGCAATGATAATGCTGCTTCTAGGGTCTGGTTATATGTATGGGACTAAAATGGCCACGGATATGGGTATAACTAAAATACCAATACTTGAAGATAACGGATATAATAATCTAAAAAGCCATGAATTAGGGAAAGGAACTTCAAGCATATTTGAAGATCAATATAACTCCATAAATGACTTGTTTAATAAATTTAAAGAGTTAAGGGATTTAATATATAATTATATTTATAAATGGTTCGATAAAACAGCGCCAGCTTTAACAAATGATACAGATAACTCAGTAAAAGTTATTTCTAAAGAAGAGGCAAAAAGAATAGCCCAGAAATACATAGAAGAGCCGGAGGCTGTGGCGGGTGAACCATTACTCGTAACAATGGATAAAAAGCTAACTTATATAGTACCTGTCCTGTTAAATGGCGAAAAAGTGGGTGAAATTTATATCGATGCTCAAACGGGTGAAAATTTAGGCGGTGCCGGTGGAGTAAAGGATAATGAAACAGAAAATTTAGAAAATAACCAATCAATGGTAGATATTAGCTCCATAGAACAACATAATGAATCAAATAAAGAAAATCAAGTAATAACTAATGAATGTGTAAATGAAAATTCAAATAAAGAACCCGATAATGATTCAAATTATGAAGTATGTAATAATAATAATTAATTTTTTGATTTATTTTATTCAATATTATTCAAAACTAATTATGATATTAATTTTTTTAAAGGATTCATAAGCTTTAGATCTTTAAAATAGTCATAACATTAATTAAAAATTCTTTAAAAAGTATAATATTTTCATGAGGATCTTTTTGCATATTCCAGATAATCAGGGTATTTATTTATATAAATAGCTGCAATTTTTCTTTAATTCTTATTGTTATTGTATTATCTTTATAAAAGGAAAAATCATGTCCAGTATTATTTTTAAACAAAATAAGTGTTTTTATAATCTTCTCTTCCTAATTTCCAACTGCTTTAAATTCCATGTTAATTCTCCTTTTTAGTATATTTGTATTATGTGGTATTAAGGTCACTAACTTTGAATCATTCATATTAGCAATTTTTTTATAATTATTAAAACAATATATAATCATGCCTCATAAAGATTATAAGAAAATAATGGAAGAAAATAAACAGAGAAAAAGTGAATTAAATGAAACACGAATTCACACAATCAGAAGCATTAAAGATAGAAAAAGGGTTGAAATGGAATATTTAGATGCAGTAAAAAGGCAAATGGGTTACTGGAAAAGCCAGATGGATATCACAGACCCTCAGGATGAATATAGATTCAATTTGCTTAAAAGGAACATCGAAAGTGAAAAAAAACATATAAAACAGGTTCAGGATGAATTGAATAGGATAAATGATGAAATTAAAAGGGAAGAAGAACGTAAGAGGAAATCTTACATATAATCATTTATCTTTCAATAATTTGAAAGTTTCTTCTGCTTCTGCTTCAGATGCAATACCAATTGCCACCAAATCCACGTAATCAACTGTTTTTAAATAATCAAATCCATCATTAGGAGTTAATATTCCGGCAGCAAGAGTTTTCTTCGCTATTATAGTTTTATCTAATTTTTTAATTAAATTCCGAAGCTCTGCACGTTCTTTCTCCATAAACACATCAGTATCCATAAGATAGCCCGTTTTATTCACGGGAACCATATAAATATCAAATAAATCAAGTACCGGTGAATCAATAAGATTTCTGGTTGTGTTAAATGGTCTGTGTGTTACAAGTCCGGGAATTGCTCCAGTTTCCTTTATTTCGTCCAGCCTTATTTTCAGATAGCTGAAATTTAATCTATCTGTAATCACGCCGTGAAGCAGCATAGAACTTGCTCCAAGTTCAGCTAAAAGTTCTAAATCTTCATTTTCACAATCAGGACGCACAGTTCCAACAATATTTAAATCACATCCTTCATCAACAGCCCAGTTAAGCGCCTGAACCACAGGATCATAAGGTACAAGCTGAATGCCAGTAACTCCAAGCTCACATGACTTTCTTATTACTTTAAGAATATTTTCAGGCTGATTGTAAAGATCTAACTGATACAATCTTGCCCTATGCCCGAATTGAGCTGCCCCTATAAATGGAGATGTTCCAAGAAGGGTTCTTGGTATCTCTTTTTCTTTAATGCTGATATTTCCTTCAAACATTTTATCATTTTATTCTCTTTCAACTACAACTGCAGTTCCATAGGCTAATATTTCCTGCATTATGTCTGAAATATCATTTGAGTCAAATCTCACGCTTATCACAGCATTAGCACCCATTGATTGCGCATGTTCAATCATTCTGCGCAGTGCTTCATCTCTTGATTGTTCCATCATTTTAACGTATTCTTTTATCTCTCCGCCAAACATGGAACGTATTCCAGCACCTATTTGCCCGCCTAAACCTCTGCTCCGTACTGTTAATCCATATACAAAACCTCTGGTCTCGACTGCTTTAAATCCAGGAACGTAATTAGAACTTGCCACAATAAATTCATCAATCATCATCTTTCCGCCTCCATAATTTAAAATTGATTTAGATTAAATCATTAAAATAGTTTTTGAATATCTTGGAATTGTTCCCCCATCCAAGAGTATACATTATAACTGCTGATAATTTTTTTAAGCCCTGCTAAACGCTCCCCACGTTCTTCATGACTCATCATTACAGCCTGGTACAGTGCATCCACGGTATCTTTGATATCAAAGGCATTAATGTTAATAGAATAATCTTTAAGCTCGTCATACGCTCCTGTAGTTTCTGAAAGGATTAAAATTCCGTTATTTTTATTTACTATGCTTCCTTCTTTGGGAACGATGTTCATTCCATCATATATGGAATTTACGAGAAGGCAGTCATAATTTTTAAATGCAGCGATTACAAGTGAATAGTCTGCATCAAAGTGGGGTACAATGGGTTTCCAGCCGTTTTTTGAGTATTTATTATTAATATCATCAATTATTTCGTTTAATTCAACCTTATAATCCTGATATTCTTTTACATCCTGTCTTGTTGTCACTCCAGTTATGAAAAATGTGACTTTTTCCTGAAATTGAGGATATTTTTCCAGGAATATATCATAGGCATTAAATCCTCTTATAATATTTTTGCTGGGATCTGTTCTCTCTGTTCTGTAAAATAGAAAATTATTTCCTTTAATTTTTTTAACATATTCTTCGTATTTCAGTACTTTTTTTGATTTAGAAGATTCTATAAGTTTTTTATCATCAACAGAAATAGGATATTTTTTTACATACGTTTTCCGCCCATTATAATGTACTATATCATTTTCCCAATCGATGTGATCCGCATAACTTTCACATGTCATTAGAAAATTCTTTATATATTTTTTAATGTGAAATCCGATTATATTATTGGATAATAGTCCTTCAATCATGGATTTTCGAATGTAATCCGGAAAAATTTGGAAATAATCTGGCTGCGGCCATGGAATATGTATAAAGTGGCTTAAAAAGATGTCTTTAAACTGTTTCCGTATGTAACCTGCGCAAATCTCCAGTTGAAAGTCCTGAAGCAGTATTAAGGGCTCTTTTTCGCATGAATTCACTTCATTAATAATTTTTTCTGCAAATTTCTGGTTTATGTTTTCATAGCTCTTCCATGCGTTATGAATATTTTCATCTATTTTGGGCGTATTGTATAAATTCCACATATAATGGTGTATAAACCAGATCAGGGGGTTATTCATGACATTGTAAAATTCATGATATTCATTTGAGTCATGAATGATTAGGGAAACATAGAATTTGGGATTATCTTCTGGAACGGGTATTTTACTCTGCTGATATTTTTCTGCCATTTCAGCATCTGCATCATTCATGGCACTTGCAATCCATATTCCTTTTGCTTTTTCCATAATTGGAATTAAGGTGGGTATCATGCCTCCGGCACCTGTTTTCATCCCTATTTTCCCATTTTTTTCTCTGTAAAACTCTATAGGACCTCGATTAGATGCTATAATTAAATTTTTATTCTCAAGAAATTTATTTAAATCAGAATTTAAATTTTGAATTCTTGCATCCTCCCCAATAAACTTATTATAATGTTTTTTATTGTTATTAAATATGTAATGATAAATTTATAATTATTTCGTTGTATAGGCCAGATATCTTATTAAAATAGAAAAATAAGATGATAAATGGGATAAAATTTTATTGTAACTGATTAATGATGTGGCTCAGTAATGTTTCTTAATATCTTTAAACTGTTCCTGCATCCAAATATAAACGTTTCTTTCATTAACTATCTTTTTAAGGCCCTGAATCAGTCTTGATCTTTCTTCCTGGCTCATTGTAATGGCTCTATAAATGGCATCTGCTGTCTGTGAGATATCATAAGCATTCACGATAATGGAATAATCCTTAAGTTCTTCATAGGAACCTGCTCCGTTTGACATGATCAGAACGCCGTTATTTTCGTTTACTATAGGTCCTTCTTTTGCCACAATATTCATGCCATCTACAATTGGATTTACAAGAAGACAATCGTAATGTTTGAATGCGGCCGTTACGAGGCTGTAATCAGCCTTAAAAACAT
Source organism: Methanobacterium sp. (assembly GCA_030017655.1). Taxonomy (NCBI): domain Archaea; kingdom Methanobacteriati; phylum Methanobacteriota; class Methanobacteria; order Methanobacteriales; family Methanobacteriaceae; genus Methanobacterium; species Methanobacterium sp. The sequence continues at coordinate 227,761 of JASEIM010000001.1, forward strand.
GTTCTATTGGTTTCCACCCGTCTTTGGAGTATCTTTCATTAATTGAATCAATTATGTTATAATTTTCATCTCTATAATCACAGTATTCCTTGATCTGCTGTCTTGTTGGCATTCCAGTGGATAAAAACTTGACTTTACCGTGGAATTCTGGATGTTTTTGTAAGAACAACTCGTAGGCCATAAATCCTCTGTTTATATTTTTACTCAGGTCCGCCCTATCTGTTCTGTATATCAGGAAACAATCTCCTTTGATCTGTTTAATTAACTCTTCTTTTTGGATTACTTCACTGCTTTTAGCATTTTCTATAAGTTTTTTACAATCAACGGATATAGGATAATTATTTACAGAAATAACACGACCATCGTGCCATATCTTGCTACTATCATAATCCACTTTTTCTACATATGGTTCGCAGGTGTAAAGGAAATTCATTGCATATTTTTTCAGATGGAATCCAAGAATGTCATTGGATAAAAGCCCTTTAACGATTGCTTCCTGCATATATTCAGGTAAAATACTGAAATATTCGGATTGTGGCCATGGAATATGTATAAAGTGGCTTAAAAAGATATCATCCATTTTCTCTCGAATATATCCAGGGCAGGTGTAAAGGTGGTAATCCTGTATCATGATAAGCGGCTTTCTTTCATCAGTTTCTGCTTCTTCAATTATTCTTTCTGCAAACATTTTATTTACATATACATAACTATCATGCCATGCTTTATGGGTATTATCATCAATTACTGGTACATAGGGCGTATTCCACATGTAATGCTGGACAAACCAGAGTAAGGGATTACTGATCACGCTGTAATAGGCTTCATATATTTCTGGATCCACAACTACAAAAGAAACGCAAAATTCAGGGTTTTCTTCAGGAATAGGCACCAGACATTTTTCATATCCTCCAGCTACTACTCTATCTCCTTCTGTCATGGCACTTGCAACCCATGTGCCGTTAAAAGTGGCCATAAATGGAAGAAGAGTGGATACTAGCCCTCCAGCACCTCTTTTAACTTCTCTTTTTCCATTTTTAATATAAAATTCGATAGGGCCCCGGTTTGATGCTACAATCAGATTTTTATCCTTTAAAAAATCCTCTATTTCCTTTTGTGTATTATTATATACGATTTAAATCCCCCCATAATTAATAATAATCATTAATTAATTATTATTATTGTAGCAACAGATTTAAATTTATTTTCATTTAGATAAATTAAAGGGAAAATTAAGGAATTCAATAATTTAAAATAGTTTATTTATTCATTTATACTATATTATTAACAGAGTAATTCTATTAATTTAACAAATTTAACTAAATGATACTGGTGAAAATATGAATAAAAAGAAGGTAATTATAGCTGATCAAATTAACGAAAAAGGAATAGATGAACTTAAAGAAGTTGCAGAAGTGGTTGTTGATACTGATATTACACAGGAGCAATTAATTGACACAATTAAAGACTTCGATGCCATAATTGTTCGAAGCAGAACCAAAGTAACCCGCGATGTAATAGAAGCTGCAGACAAGTTAAAAATAATAGCAAGAGCAGGTGTAGGCGTAGATAATGTAGATATGGAAGCAGCCACAGAAAAAGGTATAATGGTGGTTAATGCACCAGAATCAACTTCAATAACTGTTGCAGAGCATGCAATGGGGCTAATACTGGCTCTTGCAAGGAAGATTTCAATAGCAGATAAATCAGTAAAGGAAGGTAAATGGGAAAAAAGCAGATTTATGGGTATTGAACTTGCTGGTAAAACCCTGGGTATTATAGGTATGGGTAGAATCGGTAGCCAGGTAGCCAGTCGATGTAAAGCTTTTGGCATGGAGATACTGGTTAACGACCCATATATAACAGAAGAGGCCGCTTCCAAGCTGGGGGCAAGAATTGTAGACAAAGAAACACTCCTAAAAGATGCAGATGTCATTACAATTCACGTTCCTCTAACTCCAGAAACAAAACACTCCATATCTAAAAATGAATTTGATCTCATGAAAGAAAACGCCTTTATAATAAACTGTGCCAGAGGAGGTATCATTAAAGAAGATGACCTTTATGACGCACTTAAATCCTGTAAAATTGGAGGTGCAGGATTGGATGTATTTGAAAACGAACCTCCTGAAGGCAGCCCTCTTTTAGAACTGGATAATTTAGTTGCAACACCACATATAGGCGCATCAACTAAAGAAGCGCAGAGAGATGCTGCAATCATAGTTGCCAATGAAGTAAAAAAGGTATTCATGGAACAGGCCCCTAAAAATGTTTTAAACATGCCCGTTTTAGATCCAGAGACATTCCAGGCAATTAAACCTTATTTACTGCTTGCTGAAAAACTGGCCGACTTGCTTATCCAGGCTGCAAAAGGAAACATCACTGAAGTTGATATAACCTATTGTGGTGAATTAGCAGACTTCCCGAGAGTAGATGTACTGAACAGGACTGTATTAAAAGAAATGTTAAATTCAATCCTTACTGAACCTGTAAACATGATAAATGCACCTACAATTGCCAAAAAGAGAGGTATTGTCATAACAGAGAGCAAAAGAAGTGAAGCAGAAGGCTACAGAAGTATGATGAAGGTTAAAATTAAATCTGAAGAAGGAGAAATGAGCATTGAAGGTACAGCAGTAGAGGAACCAAGAATAGTTAGGATTGATAAATACTGGGTAAACGTAAAACCAGAAGGAACAATGATAATAACAAGATATCAGGATTTACCAGGGACTATTGGTACAATAGGCACAAAACTTGGAGAACACAACATAAATATAGCTAAAATGCAGGTAGGCAGGCAAAAACCGGGTGGCGAAGCCGTAATGGTACTAACAGTGGATAATAAAGTCCCTCCAAAGGTAATTGAAGAGATTAGAGCATTAGAGCACGTATATGACTCTGTATATGTTCAATTGTGAAATTCTTACTTAAATAGTGATAATAAACATCACTTTATTTCTTTATTTTTAGATATAAAAAACTTATTTTAAATTCAACCTTTATACTAAATAACTCTAAAATTAACCACATTTCCCCAGCTATCATAAGCCATAATGCTTTCTCTGGTGTATGGTTCGGCAATTATCATATGAAAAACGCCTTTTGAAGCAAAAAATTCTAAATCAGCGCTTGAGGGGCTTGCACTGTAGCCGGGATGACTGTGAACTGATCCTAAAGAATTAAGGGTTAGGGGCTGCATGAAAACTTGCATAACAGCTCCTTCATTGGACACATCCGATGGAAGAAATATCAATCCACTTATTCGCAGTGTTTCATCTTCCACTCTACCTTCAAGGAGTGCAACAAATTCATTTGGATAGGATTCCTTTGCAATATTAATAATTTCATCTATAACTTCTTCTTCAATGTGCACTTTCTCAAACTGGAGCTTATCGGTTCCTAGAATTTTGCCAAGGATGTTTTTAAGCTTCATTTTATCAAAAATATATGAATATTATTTTTCTTCATTGTAGTTCATTCTATACTTTTTGATTCAATTTCTTTTCCTAAAAAATAAGATATTTACATGAATTTATAAAAAAAATCTGCATTGAAAATTGGTAGATTATAATCTACATAAACCCTTTTTCGCATGGATTGTGTTTTTTTCTTTTCTAATGGATTATACCCTTCAATCATTACTTCTTTTTTATAAATTCCAATACCTCTTCTTTGCCATGCTGGAAGTTCAGCAAGATTTATTCGCCTTTTAAATAAAATATCGTGGAGCTCATTACTTTTTTTCTTTTTTAAAATTCCTGTGGCCTCTTTTTTAGAAAACTCTTCTCTAAGCGTCCAATAGGCGTATCCATTGATGCAGTTCCTCCATGCTTCATTCTGCCGTTCCTTAAAGTATTCAACAACACCAGCTTTTTGGAGGGGAATTATTCGTGAATCGAATGAAATTGGTTTTTTAATTGATTTTTCCGTGTTAAAAATGTTTTTTGTGAAACTACCCGATATAAAACTTGCAAAAACAGAGTCTAATTTCTCAATTCTTCCATTAAATGGAATTTCAGAAAGAAGAATGTTTATTTCGTCAGAGAATGTATAAATAAATGACGGATTAAACTCTTTGAAGAAATCTTTTGAGGTTTCAATGATTAAATCCTTGAAATGTTCATCATAGGGTTTTTCAAGTCCAAGATCTCCTGATAAATTGGAAAATTTCCTGCCATCTACCCTTACAACGATTTTAGATCCGCATGGTACCTTTAAACTTGAAAAAATTTCGCATTCTTTCATAGTGATCAGATATTTACTTTATAAGCAGTTACTAATTATTTTAACTATTTTTATAAAAAATATAGATGATATGTGCATTTTAAAATAACAGATAATTGTGGAATTTAAGTTCCAACAATTAAATTCTCATTTAAACTGTTTAGAAGTTTAATTGCAGAATAAGCAGCTAAAACGCTTGTTTTTGGATTTATGGAGCATCTAACATTTTTGGTAATGGTCTTAAATTCCCCTGAATCTCCAATTACGTGAACTTCGTGCATATTTCTATCTACATTGGGATCTGCAATTATTTTAACATCCACATCCTTTCCACAGGCAATACTCAGTGCTGCTGCCACGTTTATGTTTGTAGGAAATTCTTTAACAGCTCTTGATGCTTTACCTTCATAAAGAATGGTTTCACCATCAGCTGATATTCCAAGAGATCTGGGAGGTTTTCTTGTGATAAGGGTTGCTTCTTTTATTTTGCCGATAGAAGCTGCCTTAATACCATCCAGACCAACAATAGCCCCAGAAGGCGCATATATTTTAGCATTATTTGATGCAGCGATATCTTCTAATTTATTTCTAAGTTCAAAATCCATTAGAGCCCCTATGCTCATTATAAGAACATCTTTACCCTTTTCAAGGACTTTAGGAACCACGTCTGCAACAGCCTGGGGAGAAGCTGCTTCAATCACAAGGTCGACTTTATCAAGCATGTCTTCAACTTCAAGGACAACGGTTCCATCTACCTGAAGGGCTAAATTTTCAGCCCTTTCAATATCTCTATCAAAAAAAAATTCCAGTTCAACGCCCAATTTGCCGTCAACAGCAAAATTGGTTATTATATGGGCTATAGCGCCGCATCCAATAATCCCAACTTTCATACTTTCCCTATTGCACGGCAGGTGTAGCAGGGGTTGAAGTTGTCAGCACTTCGGGGCTGATTAAAAGGATATCTCCAACAGCCTGAACCCTATCATAAGGGATATCTATAGTTCCTTCTTCTTTAAGGGGTCTTATTTCATCTGCTTCAGGAACAAAACGCATGCTGGTTTTGATAACATCCCTTATTCCAACACTTCTTTTATCCTGAGCCATTGCCCTTGCTTTTAGAACTGATACTCTCCCTTTTTTAATGTTTAAAATGACATCCTGAACTCTTCCAACGTATTTTCCTCGTGTTGTGTACACATCCAAGTTGTATAGGCTAGATAAATCGACCATTACTATCACCACATAAATTTTTCTTAAATATTTATGAAATCTAAATAACTAAATAAGATTAGACTTATTTATATACTTAAATATTTCGAAAATTAGCCCATGGTTTTAAAATAAGATACATAAATGTATATGAATTCCAAATACCTTAAATGGATAAAAAAGATAAAAAAATTGGGAAACCAGAATTAGATTTATAAAAATTGATTGATTTAAATTTCATGGTGATTATATGTGGGATACAAGCAATGATTATCGGTTATTAGTGGCCGAAAAATCAGTAGATCTATTTTTAAGGACAATAGAAGGAGCTAATTTAAAGGGAAGATGGAATAAAAGAAAAGTAGTTGATAATGCTAAAGATATGATTCCAGAACTCCAGTCATTATATTATTCTTATGTAGAACCTGCTGATTTGGCCCAGATGCCTCAGATTGATTCTTTAAAAGAAAAAGCTAACCAGATAATTGAATTTTTAGGTGGGGAAAGCTGGTACAGGGATTTCCTTGATCTGGCCAATAAAGATGAAAAAAGCAAATTAGAAGAAGCTATTGCTAAAATAAGGTTCTTTTTGAACATAATTTTAAATATAGACAAACGATTAGCCCTTGGACCTATAGATGATCCAGTAATAGCAATTGATCTTAAAGTTGGAGAAATTGTAAGTGTTGGAGGACATCCAAAAGCAGATAATCTGCTTGTTTGTAATGTAAATATTAAAGAAAGAGCTATAACGGTTGTAACAAATGATTTAACAGTTAAAGAAGCAAATATGGTAGCAATTGCCATGCTTCCTCCTACAAGTTTCATGGGAATTACCAGTGAAGGAATGTTTCTGGGTGCGGGGGATGGAATATTAAAGGATGTTCAGGGAGAAATCGGCGAAATGCCCAAGAGAATTCCTTTAGAAGCACTTAACGAG